>NZ_JZIM01000008.1:0-126691 GCF_000963215.1 Xanthomonas sp. MUS 060 | reverse complement strand
AATAACGAACCTTGATCTGCACGAACCTTGATCTGCACGATGCGCTCAGCGCATATGCCTTGACGCCCACTGGTCAGCGCTCACCGATATGCCAGATCTGATCTGGCGCAGGTCAGCGAAATTCATGATTTTTCACCCTTCAACAAGGGACGGTTTTTGTACCAGCGCATCGCATTCTCGGTCGGTCGCCTCTGCTAGAGCATGCGAAGAAGCAAACCGATGGCTCGTAAACCCGCGTCAACACACGACTCTGCCTCTTGTATGTTCAAGAGGTCAGCAGAGAACGGAGAGAGTCGCCTCTGCTAGAGCATGCGAAGAAGCAAACCGATGGCTCGTAAACCCGCGTCAACACACGACTCTGCCTCTTGTATGTTCAAGAGGTCAGCAGAGAACGGAGAGAGAAAAACGGCGGGATGAGCGCTGGAAAAGGCACCTGCGGCAGGCGCATGCTCAAGAGGCCAATGCCGGAAGCCCCGCCAACATTGGGGTTCCGGGCATAAAAAAACCCAACCGAGAGCGGTTGGGTTCTGGATGAATGGTGGAGGTGGGCGGAATCGAACCGCCGTCCGAAGGCACTCCATCCCCGGCACTACATGCTTAGCTCATCGTTGCATCTCGTCCCGGAACAGCACGATGTGCGAAGCGCATCCCGGGACCAGCCTGCTTGATTTAGCCAGTGGCTGACAGGCAGCCACCACCGACGATTCCGTGATAATGACCCTACGTCGCGAGCACGGACACAAGCGATTTCGGGGCTAGGCCTTAAGCGGCCAGAGCGTAGTTGTCGTCGTTGGCAACTATAAGTTTGCGGCTGGATTTACGAGGAAAGCTGCCCCCTCGGCATGCGCCAAGCGATTTTGCAACCCCCGTCGAAACCAGTGCACCCCCGGGGAGAACGTCAAACGCTGACTGTCACAGTGTAAGGATTGGCGAGGACTGTCACAAGCCTGAGGCCGGCGTTATTTCCTGGCATGCCGCCGGCGATCATATTTGCCAATCATCGCCGAGCATCGCAATCCAGCAGGACCGACCTCCGAGGGAACACAGCTGCCGCGATGGTTTGTTACCATGTGACGCCACCCCTCGCCGGGTGCATGCTATGGAAGACGCATCTCATCCCCCTTCGCTGCGCCGCCAAGGCGCCCATGTCCCCGCGTCCCTCGCCGCCAGGGAGCGTGCGCATGCTTGAACTGTTGATCGTGGCGGCCCTGGTGCTGCTGAATGGCTTCTTCGCGATGTCGGAGATGTCACTGATGACGTCGCGCAAGAGCCGGCTGAAGCAGATGGCGCAGTCTAGTTCGCGCGCCGCCAAGGCATTGGCGCTGGCCGAGAATCCAGAGAACTTCCTCTCCACGGTGCAGATCGGCATCACCGCCATCGGTATCCTGACCGGCGTGTTCGGCGGCGAGGCCATCGGCGCAGCGATTGCGACCCGGTTGCAAGCGCTGTTCCCGACGTTGGCCGCGAACTTTACCCTGATCGGGCAACCGCAGCCGTATTCGGCCGTGATCGGCAAAACGCTGGCAATCGTCCTGATCACCTTCCTGACGCTGATCTTCGGTGAACTCGTCCCCAAACGTCTGGCACTGACGCGTTCGGAAACCATCGCCAGCATCGTCGCGATCCCGATGGGTTGGCTGGCACGAATCGCCGCCCCCGGCGTTTGGCTGCTGTCGCGCTCCACCCGACTGGTGCTGCGCCTGTTCGGTCTGGGCAAGGACGAATCGGCATCGGTGACCGAAGAAGAAATCCGCATGCTGGTCGCCGAAAGCCATGAGGCTGGCGTGATCGACGCGCACGAACGCAACATGATGAACCGGGTCATGCGGCTGGGCGACCGCACCGCGGACAGCCTGATGACCCCGCGCAATCGTATCGCCTGGCTGGATGCCAACGCCGAGCCGCAACGCAACTTGCAGGTGATGCACGAACATGAATTCTCGCGCTACCCCGTGTACCGCGGCAACGATCAGGACATCGCCGGCGTGCTGGAAGTGAAGTCACTGGTGACTCGCATGGGCAACGGTGGTGAGCAGTTGTTCCAAAGCCTGCGCGACACGCTGTTCGTGTCCGAATCCACCCATGCGATGAAGCTGCTGGAGATTTTCCGCGAGGAACAGCAGTCCATGGCGCTGGTGGTGGACGAGTACGGCGAGATCCAGGGACTGGTCACGGTCAGCGACCTGATGGGCGCGGTGGTCGGCCGTCTGCAATCGGTGGACAACGCCGACGAAGACGCATTGGTCGTGACCCGTGACGACGGCTCGCTGCTGATCGACGGTTCGCTGGCAATCGAGGACCTGCGCGAGTTGCTGGGTGGCGCGGAATTGCCCAGCGCCGAGGAGAACGACTACAACACGCTGGCGGGCTTGTGCATCTACTACTTCGGACGCATCCCGCATACCGGCGAGTTCTTCGACTGGGCCGGCTGGCGAATCGAGATCGTAGACCTGGACGGCGCACGCGTGGACAAGCTGCTGTTGCGCAAGCTGCAGGACGAGAACAGCGATGACATCACCGCGTGAATGGCATTCGCAAACGCAAGCAAAGGCCGCTGTGTCTAGGAAAGCGGCGCGGTAGTGCGTAGCCAGGCACAGGCTTGTGCCTTCAGGGCTGTGGATGTACCACGCGTGGAGGCAAACGCTGCATTAGCCAACGCCACGCTGCAACGCCGACAGCCCCTTCCTCACCCCTGCAGAAGACGCAGGTCCGATTCGCTGACGAACATGTGACTCACGCGCGGCACGCTGGTGTGCATGTCACGGTCATCTGAAACATGACCGCGCAAACGCTCCAGATAGATCGACATCTGCTGCAAGGCGGCTTCCAGCCCACAGTCGTGCACAGAAGGCGCAGCATGTTGTTCGCTCATGTCGTCATCACCTATAGAACCTGATTGACCGAAGCCGCATCACTGCGACCGATAGCCGCAGTGGAACACGGTGCTAGCAGATGACACACCCGACAAAATCAACTAGCCGTGAAGACGTTTCGATCCTGTGATGCACATCGACACAATAGACCCGACTGCCGGAGCGGCACCTGCTTTCTGCGCATGCAATTGCGCAAACACTTCCAGAATTCATGCCGCAGCGCTGGCCTCGCTCACGACATCGGCGAGAATGTAAGACGTACATAACTGTGCGATGTCGTCGTAGCTGTTGGCAATCAACAGCAGCCACTCGTCACGGCAATGTTGCAGCAACAACAACCCGAACGCGGATGTACGCTGGCATCGCTATCGGTCATCAGCGGCGACGCCTGCCGCACCGCATCCCCGACACGCTGTGCCCCCACCCTGCCCGAGTGCCACCATGTCCCTTGTACCGCCGTCCTCTAGCGTTTCCCTGTTGCCGTTGCGTGATCGTGTGGTATTGATCAGCGGCGGCGCCCAAGGTATTGGCCGCGGTGTGGCGCATGCGGTGCTGGACGCCGGCGGCTATGTCGCAATCGGCGATCTCGATATCGAAGCCGGGCGTGCCTGTCTGGCCGAACTGGATGCAGCAGACCGGATGCTATTCCGGCGCCTGGATGTGACCGCCGAGACGAGCGTGCGCCGTTTCATCGACACCGCGCTAGCACGATTCGGACACATCGACGGCTTGGTCAACAATGCCGGTATCGCCGATCCATACACAGGACCGATTGAACGCCTATCGTTGCGCGAGTGGCAACGGCGCCTGGCCACGAACCTGGGCGGCGCGTTCCTGTGCAGCAAACACGCGCTGCCCGCCCTGAAGGCCAGCCGCAGCGGCGCGGCGATCGTCAATATCGCATCGACCCGCGCACACCAGTCGGAAGCGGACAGCGAGGCCTACGCCGCAGCCAAGGGTGGGCTGGTGGCATTCACCCATGCGCTGGCGATCAGTGCTGGACCTGCGGTGCGGGTCAACTGCATCAGCCCAGGCTGGATCGCCACAGACGCATGGCGCAAGCCGAGCACGCGACGTAAACCAATCCTGTCGCGGCAGGATCACGCCCAACACCCGGCTGGCCGCGTGGGCACGCCGCAGGACATCGGCGCACTGGCGGTGTATTTACTCTCGGAACAGGCAAGCTTCATTACCGGTCAGGACATCGTGGCGGACGGTGGCATGACCCGGAAGATGCAGTACGCCTGAGCGCAACAGGCTGACACAGACATGCTTGCGTCCAGGCCATGACGGCGGTCTGTCACGACCACTCGCGTCAGCCAGCGCCAATCAGATTTGACAGCGCGCTGGAGGCATCTCAGATATCGACTGCTGTCTCCAAACCCAGCTTCAACCGCAGCGCACATGCGAAAACGCGCGCGGAAAAATCAGCACCAGCGGCGACTGGATCTGCAACGCACGCCTGATGCCGACGCAGGCATCTACGGTACCAACGGCTGCAGGTGCGGATCCAGCGCCACGCGATCATCAAAGACGAAGCAGCGGCCCTCGTACCCCTCGCCGCCCACTTCCTCGAAGTAACCGAGAATGCCGCCATCCAGTTGCAGCACGTTCTCCATGCCATCGGCGCGCATCCACAAGGCCGCTTTCTCGCAGCGAATCCCGCCCGTGCAGAAGCTGACCACGGTGGCGTCGGCCAGTGCCGTGCGATGCGGTGCCAACGCCTCGGGCAGCTCGGTGAACTTGACGATCGGCAAGGTCAGCGCACCAGCGAAGGTGCCATGTTCAACTTCCTGCGCATTACGCGTGTCCAGCAAAACCACGCGCCGACCGCTGTCGTCATGGCCCTGGCGCAGCCAACGCTGCAACGTGAGCGGCGCCACCGCAGGCGCGCGTGCGCCGGCCAATGGCGAGGCGGCGTCGCGACGGAAACTGATAATTTCAGGTTTGACCTTGGCTTTCAGCCGTGCGAACGGTTGCTGCGCGCTGACGCTGGTCTTGACCCGCAGATCGACGAAGCGCGGATCTGCCCGCAACTGCGCGTAAAAGGTGTCGATGGCCGCTGTCGCTCCGGCCAGGAATAGATTGATGCCCTCCCCCGCCACCAGGATGGTACCGCGCAATCCGCCCTGTTCGGCCGATGTGTGCAATTGCGCGGCAAGCGCATCCGGATCGTCGACAACGACGAAGTGATAGGCAGCGGTATTGGCGATCATCTGCGTATTTTAGCCTCGCAACTGCAGCTCTAGCCGCGCAGTAGCACGAATGGCAACAGCACCAGCGAGGCGACCAGCAGCATGCCGAGCAAGGTGCCCAACACGAACAGTGGACGCCGTCGCAACAAACTGGCGAAGGTCTCGGCGCTGCCATCACGCAACGCCGCCGCGCGCTCGGCACGGGCACGCGCCCCACGCTGTGTCTGGTAATCGGCCAATAGCGCCTTGGCACGCGCTTGGTCGGCATCCTCGCGCAGCCAGATGCCGCCAGCGGAGATGCCAAACGTGCCGGCTCGGGTTTGGTAGTAATCGATGCACGCAGCATCGAGTAGCGCGCACACCTCGGTGTGTTCGTCCTCTGGCACGTCGCGCAGGTTGAGCAATAGTTTGGCCATGCGCCGATGATAGCCGCTGCGGCGATGCGCTACCCTTGCACGCCCTGTCCGCCGTGGATGTTGCTCATGCGCCGTGTCCTGCTGTTGTTGAGTCTGTCGTTGCCAGCCTGGCTGTCGGGCGGCTGCACCCCGCCAGGCCCGCCGCCAGGAGGCCGGATCGCCAGCTTCCAGGCACTCGACGAGCGCGTCGGCAACGGTGCGCAGGCGCACTCTGGCAATCGAGTGACCGTGCATTACACCGGCTGGCTGTACGACGAACACGCCAAGGACAAGCAAGGCATGAAATTCGACGCCTCCGCCGACCATGGTCAACCCTTTTCCTTCCTGCTCGGCGCCGGTCAGGTGATCCGTGGCTGGGACGAGGGTGTGACGGGGATGCGCGTGGGCGGTAAGCGCCGATTGCTGCTGCCACCGGAGTACGGCTACGGCGACAACGGCGCAGGCGGCGTGATCCCGCCTGGCGCCTCGCTGGTGTTCGACGTCGAACTGCTCGACATCACGCCGCATTGAGCCGGTTGCCGCGATGTCCGTCAGCAAGCCCGGCGCCCGCGTGCACGGTCGTATCGCCATCGTCGGCGGCGGCCCAGCAGGGCTGATCGCCGCCGAAACCGCGCGCGCGGCCGGCGCCGAGGTTGATCTGTACGAAGCCAAGGGCTCGGTCGGGCGCAAGTTCCTGATCGCTGGCAAGGGCGGACTCAACCTCACCCACTCTGATCCATTTACCGACTTCGTCTCGCGTTACCGCGAACGCGCCACCGCCGTCGGCGACTGGCTGGCCGATTTCGATGCGCAGGCACTTCGTGCCTGGGCGCAGGCGCAAGGCGTGGAAACCTATGTCGGCAGCTCCGGGCGGGTGTTCCCACTGGACCGCAAAGCGGCACCGCTGCTGCGCGGATGGGTGCGCCGACTGAAGGACACAGGGGTCCGCTTCCACGTCCAACACCACTGGGATGGTTGGAACGCCGATGGCGCGTTGCGCTTTTCCAGCGCCGACGGCGACTCCCTGGTCCAAGCCAACGCCTGCGTGCTGGCCTTGGGCGGCGGCAGTTGGCCGCAGCTCGGTTCCGATGGCGCCTGGCAGGACACACTTCGCGCACACGGTGTGGCCCTGGCACCGCTGCAGCCGGCCAACTGTGGCTTCGATGTGGCCTGGAGTGCGCATTTCCGCGAACGTCATGCCGGCGCGCCGCTGAAGCCGGTGCGCGTGCACTGGCACGACACCGATGGCCGTGCGCAATCGCTACAAGGCGAATGTGTGGTCAGCGACTCCGGTATCGAAGGCAGCCTGATCTACGCGCTGTCGGCGCAACTGCGTGAGACGATCACCACGCATGGGCCGACCACATTATGGCTGGATCTGGTGCCAGGCCGCGCCCTGCAACGTCTGCAGGACGAACTTTGCAAACCGCGCGGTGGGCGCAGCTTCGGCGAACACCTGCGCCGGCAGGCTGGAATCGATGGGGTCAAAGCCGCTCTGCTGTTCGAAGTGCTGGGCAAGCAGGCCGGCCAGGATCCGGCCCAGGCCGCTGCCACACTCAAGCGCCTGCCGCTGACCCTGTTACGGCCGCGGCCACTGGCCGAGGCGATCAGCAGCGCCGGCGGCGTGCGCCTGGAAGCGCTGGACCCACACCTGATGCTGCACGCCCGGCCAGGCACCTTCTGCGCGGGCGAAATGCTCGACTGGGAAGCGCCGACCGGGGGCTACCTGCTCACCGCCTGCTTCGCCAGCGGGGTGCGCGCCGGTCGTGGCGCCGTCGCCTGGCTACAACGCCCCACTGGCTGAACACGGCAACGCCCGGTACATGGGCGCGCCAGTACCGCGCTCAGAGCGTCGCGATCTGCACGCGACGGTTCGGGTCGCGTTTGGCCGCATACATTGCCTCGTCCGCGCGCTGCGTGAGCAATGTCGGGTCAAAGCTGGGGCCAGTCTGCACGGCAATGCCGATGCTCGGCTGCAACGGCAGCCGCTGGCCCTCGACCAGACAGCCCTCGGCGGCGACAGCCAGGACCCGCTCCGCCGCCGCGATCGCTTCGTGCTGCGGATCCTCGAGAATGTCGAACAAGACCACGAATTCGTCACCGCCCAGCCGCGCGATGAAGTCTTTCTCGCGTAGGCACGTCTTGAGCAGGCGGGCGAAATGCACCAGCACCGCGTCACCGACATGGTGGCCGTAACGATCATTGATGCCCTTGAAATCGTTCATATCCAGGAACATCAACGCAGCGTGGGCATCGCTGCGACGCCCAGACTGATTGAGCATTTGACGCAGAGCCTGATTCCAGGCCATGCGGTTGGGCAGCCCGGTCAGCTCGTCGTGCAGCGCACGCGCTTCCATCATTCGCGCAGACCGGGTCTGTCCGGTGATGTCGCTGACCATCATGTGGAAACCGGCACGTTGCGGTGCCAAGGCATCGTCCGGCACTAAGCTGAAATGCATGATCCGCGCCTCGCCGGCCGCATCGTTGAGCTCGGCGTCGAACTGCGCCGGCTGCCCATCCAGCGCCGGCAACATGTGCGGGGCAAGCAGTTCGAACTGCACCGTATCCAGCACCTCGCGCAGATGACGGCCTACGATCTGTGTCGGCAGCAGCGCGAACCAATCGGCATAGGGCTTGTTGACGAACTGAAAGCGCAGGTCACGGTCGACGTAGGCGATCAGTGCCGGCGCATTATCGGCAATTGTGCGTAACTGCGATTCGCTGTGGCGCAGACGCTGCTCGGCCAATTGCCGCTCGGTGACATCCTGAATTTGCGAGACGAAATGCACCGGACGTTGGTGTTCGTCGCGCACCAGCGATACCGCAAGATGCCCCCACAAGGTGCGGCCATCACGACACAGGTAGCGCTTGTCCAAGTGGTAATCGTTACGCTCGCCGGCAACCAACTCCTCCAGCAACATTCCGTCCCTGGTAATGTCCTCCGGGTGCGTAATGTGCTTGAAATCCATATCCAGCATCTGCTCGCGAGTGTAACCGAGCATCGCGCACAAGGCGTCGTTGACCTCTAGCCAGCGTCCTTCCAACGACACCAGCGCCATGCCATGAGCTGCTGCCGAAAACGCACCGGAGAAGCGTTGCCCAGCAAGCAGCGCCGCACGCGTGGCCTCACGTTCAGCGGTGATATCGCGCATCACGCACACCGCGCCGAGAAGGTGCCCATCGGGTGCATACAGACGCTCTGCATTGCACAGCACGCTCCGCTTCTGCTGCCCCTTGGCGGCGATCACAATCTCCACGTCGCGTATCGATTCGCCACGCCAGGCGCGCACCAGCGGTACCTGTTCCATTTCGAGCAGGCGTTCGCCATCGGCGTCGAACAGGTTGAAGTACTCCGGCCATTGCGCCGGCGGTAGCGCGCGAGGATCGGCGCTATGCCATTGCCGCGCAATGTGGTTGAACTGGCCCAGAGTGCCGTCGGCGGTGCACGACACCACCGCATCGGGCATAGTCTCCAGCAGCAACGACAGGGTCTGCGCCTGGGTCTGGGCGATACGGCCATCACGGCGCGTTTCCAGTTGTGCAGTGACCTGCTTGGCTAAGCGTTGCAGTCCTTCGCGCTGACGCTCGCTCAACTGCCGCGGCTTGGTGTCGATCACGCACAAGCTGCCGTAGATGTAGCCGCCACTTCCCAGCAAAGGCATGCCGGCATAGAAACGGATGTGCGGTGAACCCAACACCAGCGCATTGTCGGCAAAGCGCGGATCCAGCAGTGCATCGGGGACCTCCATCAATTGCGGCGACAACAGCGCGTAAGCGCAGAACGCCAGCTCGCGCGGAGTCTCGATCACGTCAAGCCCACAGCTCGCCTTGAACCATTGGCGCCGCTCGTCGATCAGCGACACAATCGCAATAGGGACCTCGCACAGTTGACTGGCAAGCCATATCAGATCGTTGAAAACCGACTCAGGCGGCGTATCCAACATCTCCAGTTCGGCCAACGCACGCAATCGTTGCGGCTCCCCCTCGGGCAATGGCAGAGGAATGAAGGAAGGAGGCTGAATCTGGCTCATGCGGGGCATGCATTTGAAATATAAAGAACACAATAGCCGGCCAGGGCGTCAAGGGACAATGAGCCTGACGGGGTCACGACGCTGGTCGGACTCTGCGCAACCGCCAATCACTGCGGCTCCCTCCCCTGTCCCCGTCATCGGCACCATGCCGGGACCCCTGCCATCAGCCAGATCAGGCCTGGCGCAGCCCGCAGACATGCCATCATGTTCCAGCCCCACCCCTTTTTTAGCAGACGCGGGCTGCGTGGAGCTGAATCTACAGGGCGCTGAACGTGACTCACTGTTCCTTGGGCGAGGAGCCCGTGCCGGCGGCTGAAACGAATCGCTGCGCGCAACTTCCCAATAATCGCGGAACACAGCATGGTCGGGGAGCTTACGCAACAGTTCGCCCGGCTCAAGATAAGAATACAGCGACGCCAGCGAGCGGATCTCCACATGCGAAATCCGACGCATAATGTGTTCAGGCTCAAGCTGTGCTGGGTGTCGCAAGCCAGCGGCACTGAGCAACTCGGCCAATGCCTTGAGCGTATTGGCGTGATAGTGCGCGACCCGGTTGGCCTTGTCGGTCGGATCCAGGTGCTGCCAGCGGCGGCGGTCCTGGGTGGCGATGCCGGTCGGGCAACGGTCGTTATGGCAGCTCAAAGACTGAATGCAGCCCAACGCGAACATGAAGCCGCGCGCGGCATTGCACCAGTCCGCCCCCAGCGCCAGGGTCCGCGCGATGTCGAAGGCACTGGTGATCTTGCCAGCCGCGCCAAGCTTGACCCGCTCGCGGATGTCCAGTCCGACCAGGGTGTTGTGCACCAACAGCAGGGCCTCTTGCATCGGCACGCCGACATGGTCGATGAACTCCGCTGGCGCCGCGCCGGTGCCGCCCTCGGCACCATCGACGACGATGAAGTCCGGGTACATTCGGCTCTCCTGCATCGCCTTGGCGATGGCGAACCACTCCCAGGGATGACCGATGGCCAATTTGAACCCCGTCGGCTTGCCGCCAGACAGCGTGCGCAGCCTGGCGACGAACTGCAGCAGCTCCAACGGCGTGGAGAATGCCGTATGTCGGGACGGCGATACGCAATCCTGACCAAGCGCCACTCCACGCGTGGCCGCGATCTCGACGCTGACCTTGGCCGCCGGCAGTACACCGCCATGACCAGGTTTGGCCCCCTGCGAGAGCTTGATCTCGATCATCTTGACCTGCGCCAAGGTGGCGCTGGCGACGAACCTCGGTTCGTCGAAGTGCCCGTTTGCATCGCGGCAACCGAAATAGCCCGAGCCGATTTCCCACACCAAGTCGCCACCACCTTCACGGTGATAGGGCGAAATCGAGCCTTCCCCGGTATCGTGATAGAAGCCGCCCTGGCGCGCGCCGCGGTTGAGTGCGCGGATGGCGTTGGCCGACAGCGCACCGAAACTCATCGCCGAAATATTGAATACGCTGGCCGAGTATGGCTGCGCGCAATCGGCACCCACGGTGAGGCGGAAGTCATGATCGGCAATCTCGGCGGTGGCCAATGAGTGGTTGATCCACTCGTAATCGGCTGCATAAGCACTACGCTGAGTGCCGAACGGCACAACATCCATGACGTTCTTGGCACGCTCGTAGACCAAGACGCGCTGTTGACGCGAGAACGGCGCTTCTTCGATATCGCTCTGCAGGAAGTATTGACGCACCTCCGGACCAACCGATTCCAAGCCATAGCGGAAATGCGCCAGGATCGGGTAGTTGCGCCGCAACGTACTGCGCGTCTGCAATAAATCCACCGTGCCAAGTACGGAAAGCACAGTGAATGCGACCACGCCCAGACCCCACAGCGGCCAGATCGTGCACAGCGCGATAGACAACGCCAGCAACAGACAACTGGCGATATAAGCTAGGTAACGGCGCATGACGTTCCTTGCGGGAGTCGAAAGCCAGCGGCGAGTGTAGGCGCTGACGGCTGGCAATGACGTCGGAACGCAACTGCACCGCTCCACCCGCATACAGCGTCAGTCAGAGTCGCTAACAAAACGACTGCGTCCCGCAATCACCCGACAGCAACTCACGACGTTTGTTAACCACTGTGAACCATCCGGATAATGCCGACGCAGCTATAGCCGGTCGTCCACCGCCTCGCGCGGCCACACCGACTTGACGTCGTAGACCACCAGATCCGAGTTACCCAGCGCACGAATCTGCGTGGCAGTGAAGCGACGATAAGCATCGTGCGCCACCGCCAGCACCACCGCATCGTAACGACCCGGGACCGGCGCGGGCAGCAGGTCGACGCCATGCGCATGCGCGGCCTGCGGATCGGCCCACGGATCGCAAGCGTCCACGCGGGCACCGGTGGCAGCCAGCGCCTGGACCAACTCCAGCGCTCGACTGTTGCGCAAATCCGGGCAGTTTTCTTTGAAGGTAACGCCGAGCACAAGTACATGGGCCGCCACCATCGGCACGCCCTTGCCGGCCAGCAACGCCTGCACTCGCGCGGCGACATGCGCACCGACCCGGTTATTGACCTTGCGCGCAGTATGGATCAGATCCGGGTGATAACCGACGCTTTCGGACTTGTGCAGCAAGTAATACGGGTCCACGCCAATGCAATGACCACCGACCAGACCGGGCCGGAACGGCAGGAAGTTCCACTTGGTCCCCGCAGCCTCCAGCACATCCTGCGTATCAATCTCCAGCCGATCGAAGATCAACGCCAATTCGTTGACCAGCGCGATATTGACGTCGCGCTGGATGTTTTCCACCACCTTGGCCGCCTCGGCCACGCGGATCGAAGGTGCACGCCAAGTGCCTGCCGTGATGATCTGCGCATACAGTGCATCGACCGCAGCGGCGGCGGCGGCATTGGAGCCGGAGGTGATCTTGCGGATATCGGTGAGGCGCCGCTGACGATCACCGGGACTGACCCGCTCCGGGCTGTAGCCGCAGTGAAAATCGACGTTGCAGCGCAAGCCCGAGCCCTGCTCCAGCAGCGGCACACACACTTCCTCGGTCGTGCCCGGGTACACCGTGGACTCGTAGATCACCAGATCGCCGTGCTTGAGTACGCCGGCCAACAATTGGCTGGCCTGGCGCAGCGGCTGCAAGTCCGGCTGCTCATGCGCATCGATCGGGGTTGGCACGGTGACGATGTAGACCGTGCGGTCGCGCAACGCGGCCACATCGTCGCTGTAGTGCAACTGTACGCCAGCGCGCAACTCCTCGGCCTGCATCTCCAGGGTCTGATCGTACCCAGCACGCAGTTGTGCCACGCGTCGTGCATCGATGTCGTAGCCAAGGGTGTCGTAGCGCGCACCGAACGCCACCGCAAGCGGCAGGCCGACATATCCGAGGCCGATGACGGCAATGCGCGGGGACGGATCGAACAGAGTTTCGACAGGCATGCCGTTCCTTTGCTGGGCATCTGCGGCAGCGTGCCGCTGGCGCGGGGTGCGAGGGGTGCGAGCTGCTTCCACAGTCCGCATAAGATGCCAATGGTAACCGGGGTAGAACCCGGCGGATCTATCCCGGCAAAGACGCTGAACGCGCCGAGGTGTTCGACTATATCGAGATGTTCTACAACCCAAAACGCCGTCACAGTTCAAATGGCGACCTGTCGCCTGTAGAGTTCGAGCAACGCTATGCGCAACGAGGGTCTTGAGTGTCTATGGAACCCTGAGCATATCATTTAAAATTGGCTAAGAAGGCTTAGCATCACACATAGATGCAAGGATATCCACATGTCCTCACCAGATCGCTTTAAACAATCGGTAATTATTACCTTAGCAAAGCGCGCTGCTAATCGCTGTTCGAATCCAGCCTGCCATGCGATTACCAGCGGCCCCAGCGAGACCCCTGATGAATCAATCAACCTAGGAGAGGCCGCCCATATATACGGAGCAAACCCAGGATCAGCTCGATACGATCCTTCAATGATTTCGGCAGATAGGAGCTCAATCACCAATGCAATTTGGCTGTGTGGAAATTGCCACAAATTGGTAGACGATGATCCAATTCGATATCCAGCTGGCCTGCTTTTCGAATGGCTTCACGAACACGAGCGAAAAATCGCGAAAGAGGTTGGGAAAGCAGCAGCCGAGACCAGAGAACGCTATGAGCGCCGCCATTTAGAAGAGTTCGGGCGCCTTAGCTACCTTGCAGAACGACTTATTCTTGAAAAAGGAGATTATTGGAAACACCTACTGACCGCAGAAGTTATTAGATTTGAAACAACCCCCATCATCAAGCGATACAATGCCCTTAGGCGCGGCCTATATCTAAAGCCTTTGACTCGTATCGACAGAGATAGAACATTAGCGTGGATTTCTGACAAATCGGCAGAAATTGCCCAGATTGTTCACGCATTCGGCGAACTAATAAGCAGTGAAATTAAACGTTCCTGGGGCGAGCCCGGTGTAGCAGGAGATGACCTCGATATCGTTACAACTTCTCGCCTATTCGGCGAGGTCTGTATGGCCGCTTTATCTTGGGAAGAGTCAGTGCGCTTCGCGCGATTAGACGATATTTTTAAAGAAGTCCACTACCTGTACCTGGGGGTCGCAGGCGCATTTTTAGATAATGCTGAAAAAATTCCTAAATTCCTCTCAGACACAATTGCACAGAAGCCTACCTCTGGAACTTACGAACTCACCTTAACACAATCGAACTACCGGCAGGCTGGTCTGAATCAGTAATGAGAGCCTTGGCCCGCGTAAGAAATGCCATGTAGCCGTTTAAGAAAGATGTATGCTCACCATGTATCCACTTGCATGGATCAGCGTAGGTAACGCCGACGTCGCATATTATTTTCCATAAAAATCTATAACTTAATTTATAGATTGGCGGAGAGAGTGGGATTCGAACCCACGGAAGGTTTGACCCTTCGCCGGTTTTCAAGACCGGTGCCTTAAACCGCTCGGCCATCTCTCCGATTTCTAACGACTGCATACCGCCAAAAATTCCGCAGCATGCGCACATGCCATGTCGAACCTATCGACGTAGACATGACTTCGCGCTGTGCCAAGGCAGACATCCCACATGTTGCTGCCTGCCGACACCGCCGTACATTTTCGCACGCCAGCGCCTGTTTTGCTCGCCGACCTCGGCAGACATCGAACTGATCCGCTATCGACTGTCACCACCACAGTGCAAACGCGAGGCTTCGAGCTGCCCTGGCAGGTGTTCGGCGAGGAAGTCAATGAACACCCGCACCGCCGGCAGCAAGCCACGGCGCGAGGCGAACACCGCATGGCAGATGCCCTGCGGCAAGGACCATTTCGGCAATACCACTTCCAGTTCGCCGTTGCGCACCGCCTCCGCACAGACCGTCTCGGGCAGCAAGGTGACACCGAAGCCATCCTTGACCATCGATTGCAGCAGCGGGAAGTCGAACCCAGCCACGCGCGGCTGCAAATCGACGCGACGTACTTCGCCTGCAGGGCCATGCAGTTCCCAATGCTGCCGCACCTCGTCCTCGCTGATGCTCAGGGTCACGTGCGAGGTCAACTCTTCCGGCTCTTTCGGACGCCCGGCGCGGTCAAGATATTTGGGGCTGGCCACCAGCAATTCTTGCACGTGACCGAAGCTGCGCATCACCAGACTGCCATCGTCGTCCAGGCGCGAGCGCACGCGTAAAGCGACGTCGTAGCCTTCGTTGATGATGTCCACGCGACGGTTGCTGATGTTCAACTGCAACCGCACCTTGGGATATTGATCCAGGAACATCGGCAACAATTTAGGTAGCTGCATCTGCGCCAGCGATACCGGCACGCTGACCCGGACCAAACCACGCGGCTCGATACTCAGTCGGTCCACCACTTCGCGCGCGGCCTGGGCTTCGGCCAGCATCATCTGCGCATGGCGGTGCACGTTCATCCCCAGATCGGTAACGGCGAAGCGGCGGGTGGAACGCTGCAGTAGACGCACCCCGAGGTCGCTTTCCAACTGGCTGATGCGACGGCTCAAGCGCGACTTGGGAATCCCCAGCGCACGCTCGGCAGCGGCGAAGCCACCGTGATCGACCACCATCGCGAAGTAATACAGGTCGTTGAGGTCGTGCATGTTTTTTCGATCTTCAGAACGATGGGGACAATCGGATCCAATCGACTCTTATCTTACAACGACATCCGCAGTATAGAGCGATCGCATTCGTTACGATGCCCTATCATGCTCCAACGCCCCGCATATCGCCGAACGAACTGTAGACGGACGAGCGCAACCAGCGCAGTACGCGTCCGTCGTCCGGCAAGGACTCAGGCGTTTTGTTAGCCGCTCTCAACCGATACGTTCGACCCCGCCCATATAGGGCTGCAGCGCCTGGGGCACACTGATCGAGCCATCGGCGTTTTGATAGTTCTCCATCACCGCGATCATCGCGCGACCAACGGCGGTACCGGAGCCGTTGAGCGTGTGCAGCAGCTCGGGCTTGCCGGTGGCGGGATTGCGCCAACGCGCCTGCATGCGCCGTGCCTGGAAATCGCCGCAATTGGAGCAAGAGGAAATCTCGCGATAGGTCTGCTGCGAGGGTAGCCAGACTTCCAGGTCGTAGGTTTTGCTCGCCGAAAACCCCATGTCGCCGCTACACAGCAACATCTTGCGATACGGCAAGCCGAGCGTCTCCAGCACCACTTCGGCGCAACGGGTCATGCGCTCGTGTTCGGCGGTGCTCTCTTCGGGGCGGCATACGCTGACCAATTCCACCTTCTCGAACTGATGCTGGCGGATCATGCCGCGGGTATCGCGGCCACCGCTACCGGCTTCGGAGCGGAAGCACAACGAATGCGCGGTCATGCGCAACGGCAGCCGCTCGGCTTCGACGATCTCGTCGCGGACCAGATTGGTCAGCGAGATCTCGGAAGTGGAGATCAAGTAGCGCTTCTGTTCGCCCAGTGCGGTGGCGAACATGTCCTCCTCGAACTTGGGGAGCTGACCGGTGCCGTACAGGCTGTCGGCGTTGACGATCACCGGTACGTTGGTTTCTTGATAATCATGCGGGCCGGTATGCAGATCGAGCATGAACTGCGCCAAGGCGCGATGCAGCCGCGCGATCGGGCCACGCAACACGGTGAAGCGCGCGCCCGACAGCTTGGCGGCGGATTCGCCGTCCAGCCAGCCGTGTTGCATCCCCAGCTCGACGTGATCCTTGACCTCGAAATCGAACGTGCGCGGCGTGCCCCAACGCTGCACTTCGACGTTGTCGGCCTCGTCCTTTCCGGCCGGCACGTCGGCATGGGGTAGATTGGGAATCTCCAGCGCCAGCGTCTCCAACTGGGCGCGGATCTCGTCCAGACGCTGCTCGGAGGCCTTCAGTTCGTCGCCGAATCCAGCTACCTCGGCCATCAGTGCAGTCACGTCCTCGCCCTTTGCCTTGGCTTGGCCAATCGCCTTGGAACGGCTATTGCGCAGGCTCTGCAATTCCTGGGTCCGCACTTGGATGCGCTTGCGGTCGGCCTCCAAAGCCTCCAGAGCGACCACATCCAGGACATGGCCACGGCGGCTGCGCAGCTGTTCGGCAAGGACGGCGGGCTGTTGGCGAAGCAAAGCAGGATCGAGCATGGATGCGGCAGGCAGTGGCAACGAATACGCCATTATCGCCTGTCTGAGGTGGCTTTGCCGACGCTTGGCAACGCAGTGTGCGATTCACCAGCGCCATGCCAGAATCGATGCGCTATCCACGGTGAATCCCATGCCCACCTCGCCCCCGTCCTCCCGCTCCGCCCGCGTATTGCATTTACCGTGGCGCCTGCTCGCGATCACCGGCAGCGCCTTCGCCGCCGGTCTGCTGTTGTTCTGGGCGGTCTGGCTGGTCGGACGCAAAAAAGACGACGATTCCCATCAGCCGCAGACAACACAGGTGCCGCAGGAAACAGCGGCGATCAAACCGCTACCGGAACCGCTACCCGCCAGCAATGGCGCCGCCAGCGAGATGCCGCAGGCCAAACCGGCACCGCCCCAAGAGACGCCGAAGCTGGTCGAAACCACCCCCACCCCACCACCTGCGCGCACCTCAAGCGCAGCGACAGCCGGCACCGCGACCAACGTTGCTTCCCATGCCACTGGATCGGCGACCAGCGACCGGCCGGTCCCGATCGAAGGTCAGATGCCGCCGCCACGCTATCCGGTAGAGGCGTTGCGACGTGGCGAGGCCGGTACGGTGTTGGTCCGCGTCGACGTGGACAACAGCGGGATACCCACCGGCGTAGCCCTGATCAAGCGCAGCGGCTCACGCGATCTGGACCGCGCGGCGATGGACAGCGTGCGCCGCTGGCGCTTCCGTCCAGCGCAACAGAGCGGCCAGCCGGTGCCGGCCAGCATCGAGATCCCAATCGACTTCAAGCCCGGGCCATAGCTGAATCCAAGCACTGACACACCGACCGTGTTCACATGCAAGTGACACGGTGCGCGAGGATCTTCGGCAACACTACCGGCGTCCTCTCACGGTGCAGGAGTGCCGTCATGTCGAGTCACTACAAGACGACACCGCATCCCAATAGTTGGCGACACGCCCCTGCGCCACCAGTAGGTGCCGACCAAGGTTCTCCATGGGCATGGATGATCGTGATCGCGCTGGCATTGGCGGCGTGCGGGTGGTGGCTAGCGTTCGATCAGGACTCGGGCATCGGCAGCCCACACACGTCATCGGCTACACCGGCCAACGACCCGCCACGCCCAAAGGGCGCAGGCTGATACCCTGGGGCGGCGCGCTAGACGCCCCTGTTCCTACTCCGCTATCAGACTTCGCGCAAAGCGAAACCCGCATGACGCGCCAGGGTGTCGAAGCCGGGGAACGACGTCGCCACATTGGCAACCTCTTCAATCCTCACTTCACCCTGTGCCAACTGCCCCGCGATGGCGAAGGCCATCGCGATGCGGTGATCGCCATGACTTTCGATCCTGCCCGCGCCCAAGGTGCCGCCGTGGATGGTGGCACCATCCGGCGTCTCATCGACAACGATGCCGAGCGTGCGCAGACCGGTGGCCATCGCCGCCAACCGATCCGACTCCTTCACTCGTAATTCGGCAGCGCCACTGACCACGGTCTGCCCCTGGGCCGCAGCGGCAGCGATAAACAGCGCTGGGAACTCGTCGATCATGTCCGGCACCACCGTTTCCGGGATCTTTGCACCGCGCAGCGAGGCATGGCGCACGCGCAGATCGGCCACCGGCTCGCCACCATGCTCGCTGTGGTTGTGCTCGACGATGTCCGCGCCCATCAGCCTGAGTGCCGCAAGCAACCCGGTGCGACGCGGATTGAGTCCGACCGCCTTCAAGGTGATGTCCGAGCCTGGAATGATGCTGGCCGCGACGATAAAGAACGCGGCAGAAGAGAAATCCGCCGGTACCGCGATATCGGTGGCGCGCAGGCGCTGGCCGCCGCGCAAGCGTGCCTGCCCAGGCGCGAACGCAATCTCCACTCCGAACGCGGACAACATGCGCTCGGTGTAGTCGCGGGTGGGATGCGGCTCCTGCACCGAGGTGACACCTTCGGCATACAGACCGGCCAACAGCACAGCGGACTTGACCTGCGCACTGGCCACCGGCGAGACGAAATCGATCCCGTGCAAGGCCTGACCACCATGGATACGCAGCGGCGGCACGCCATTGGCCTGGGTGTCGATCCGCGCGCCCATCGCCGCCAGCGGCTCGGTCACCCGACGCATCGGCCGCTTGGACAACGACGCATCCCCGACCAACACGCTGTCGAACGGCTGCGCCGCGAGCAGGCCCGCGAGCAGACGCATGCCAGTGCCGGCATTGCCACAATCCAATTCGCCCTGCGGTGCACGCAGCCCATCGACGCCAACACCATGCACGAGGCGCTGCGATGGCGAGGGCGTTTCGATCCGCACCCCGAGTTTGGCGAAGATCGCCGCAGTCGAGCGGGTATCCTCGCCTTCGAGAAAGCCATCGATCCGCGACACACCATCGGCCAGCGCCGCGAACATCACCGCCCGGTGCGATACCGATTTGTCGCCCGGCACCGTCAACGTGCCCTGTAGCGCCGTCCCTTTCGTTGCGATCCAGCTTTGCTCGTTGCTCATCATCGTTCCTGAAATCCTTCACCAAACCCCGAAGGGCCACCGCCACATCACGGCGATTGCCGCCGTGACACTCGGCAGCGCACTGCGGGCATGGACAACACGATCACGGTACCGACACCGGATACGACCCCAACACCTTGATCTGCGCCGAGTGCGCCTTCAATTCGGCCAACGCCTGCTTCATCGCCTCGTCCTCCACGTGTCCGGCCAGGTCGATGAAGAACCCGTACTCCCACTTGCCCTGATGCGATGGACGCGACTCGATCCGATTCATGCTGATGCCATGGCGCGCGAATGGGCTGAGCACATCGAACAAAGCGCCAGGCTTGTCGTGAATGAATACCAGCACCGAGCTGCGATCGTGCCCGGACGGCGGAAAAATCTTGCGCCCGATCACCAGAAAACGCGTGGTGTTGTCGGCATCGTCCTCAATCGATTTGGTGACGACCTTCTTCAGCGCGTACACCTGCGCCGCGCTCTCGCCGCCGATGGCTGCCGCATCGTCGGCATTGCGCGCACGCCGCGCGCCCTCGGCATTGCTGGACACGGGGATCTTCTCAACCTTGGGCAGGTGCGCGCGCAGCCAGCCTGCGGTCTGCGCGAAGGCCTGCGGATGCGCGTAGATGCGCTCGATCGCATCCAGCCGCCCGCTGCGCGAGAGCAGGAACTGATGCACGCGCAACTCGGTCTCGCCGCAAATCTTCAGCTTGGAGGTGATGAACATGTCCAGGGTGACCTGGATGGTGCCCTGCCCGGAGTTTTCCACCGGCACCACGCCGAAATCGGCATTGCCGTTCTCCACTTCCTGGAACACCTCCTCGATCGACGCCATCGGCATGCCCACCGCCGAGCGACCGAAATGCTTGAGCACCGCTTGCTGGCTGAAGGTGCCTTCCGGGCCGAGGTAGCCGATCTTGAGCGGCTCCTGCTGGGCCAGACACGCCGACATGATCTCGCGGAACACGTGCACCAGCACTTCGTCGCTGAGCGGGCCCTGATTACGGTCCACCACCATCCGCAACACTTGCGCTTCGCGCTCGGGACGGTAGTAATCCACTGCTGCGGCAAGCTTGCCCTTGGCCAAGCCGACCTGGCGGGCGAACTGCGCGCGCTCGGCGATCAAAGCCTGGATGCTGCGGTCGATCTCGTCGATCTTGGCACGCACGTCGGCCAGCGCGGGGGAGGTGGACTTGGCGACGGTGCCGGAGATCGGCTTGGACGCTTTAGTACCAGCGGAAGGGGATTTTTTCGGCGTTGCGGCCATGACTCATGATTCCTCGATGTTCCGGATATGCCGACAAGGCCATCCGGTCGCGGCTGAAGCCGCTTCTACAGTGACGACTCAACCGTTGCGTTGCTGAAAATCGCGCATGAAATCGACCAATGCCTGCGCTCCGGCCAGTGGCATGGCGTTGTACAGCGAGGCGCGAATACCACCGACCGCCTTATGCCCCTTCAGCGCCAGGAGCCCGGCCGCCTTGGACTCGGCGACGAAACGCGCGGTGAGCGTGTCGTCGGGCAGGAAGAACGGGATATTCATCCGCGAACGCGCCTCAGGTACCACCTGATTGCGGTAGAAGCCGCCGGAGGCATCGATCGCCGTGTACACCAGCGCCGACTTGGCGCGGTTGCGGCGCGCGAATTCTTCCACCCCGCCCTCGGCCAGCATCCACTTGAACACCAGCCCGGCCAGATACCAGTTCCAGGTTGGCGGCGTGTTGAGCATCGAATCGCGCGCCACGTGCGAGCGGTAGTCGAAGATGTCCGCTCGCGGCTGGCCTGCGCGCTGCAACAGATCGCGACGGACGATCACCACCGCCACGCCCACCGGGCCAAGATTTTTCTGCGCACCGGCATACAGCAGCGCGTACTTGGAGACGTCGATCGGCTCGGCGGCGATACTGGAACTGAAATCGGCGAACAGCGGCACCGCTCCAACATCCGGCGTCTGACGAAACTCCACGCCATGAATGGTTTCGTTGGCGGTGATGTGGACATAAGCGGCATCGGCACTGAGCTGCCAAGTACTACGCGCGGGAATATCGCAGAAACCGTCGGCCTCGCTGCTGGCAGCCACATGCACATTGACGTAAGGCGTGACCTGCTTGATCGCCGTCTTGCTCCAGTGCCCGGTGACCACGTAGTCCACGGTCTGCCCGGGGGCGGCGAAGTTCAACGCCAGCAACGCCTGCTGGGTGGTGGCACCACCGGACAGGAACAGCACGGCGTAGTCGTCGCAAATGCCGAGCAACTGCCGTAGATCGGCCTCGGCCTGCGCGGCGACCTCCATGAATTCAGGGCCGCGATGACTCAGTTCGACGAGGGAAGCCCCCACGCCATTCCACTCCAACATCTCCGCCTGCGCCTGACGCAGGACCGATTCCGGCAAGGCAGCGGGGCCGGCACTGAAATTGAACGCGCGGGTCATGGGGCACCTATCCGAAAGATCCCCTAGTATGCCGCAGCGCAACAGCTTGCGGCCTGGCAATTTAGGTTGCAGATGCATCCATTGGCCTGGCGGACGCGTAATCTGTGCTGAAGTCACTGTCATCACTCACTCGCCTGCAGCCAGGAGTCCGCCATGTCCTTGCGCGATGCCCTCAACATTCCCAGTCGTGAGATCACCGACGAGGCGGTCTATCGCGACCGGCGGCGTCTGCTGCAAGTGTTGGCACTGGGCCCGATGTCGAGCCTGGTCGGCTGCGCCGCCGCCGAGCCACCGGCACCACCCAAAACCGTGGTGACCGTGGAACAAGCGCGCAGCGGCTTTCGTACCAACGAAGAACTCACCCGCTACGAGGACGTGACCAGCTACAACAACTTCTACGAATTCGGCACCGACAAGACCGATCCGTCGAAAGCGGCCAAGACCCTGCGCCCCTCGCCGTGGTCGGTCAAAGTCTCCGGCGAATGCGAAAAACCCGGCACCCTTGCACTGAACGACCTGCTCAAGGGCAGTACGCCAGAGGAGCGCATCTACCGCCTGCGCTGCGTGGAAGGCTGGTCGATGGTGATTCCATGGCTGGGGGTACCGTTGGGCGAGGTGCTCAAACGCTTTGCGCCGACCTCCAAGGCCAAGTACGTCGCCTTCACCACCCTGGCCGACCCGCAGCAAATGCCGGGCATCCGCTACCGCTCGATCGACTGGCCGTACAAGGAAGGCCTGCGTATCGACGAAGCGATGCACCCGCTCACCCTGCTCGCCACCGGCCTGTACGGCAAACCACTGCCGCAGCAGAACGGTGCACCGCTACGCCTGGTGGTGCCGTGGAAATACGGTTTCAAGAGCATCAAGTCAATCGTCGAGATCCGTTTTGTCGAACGCATGCCGGAAACCGCCTGGCATGAACTGCAACCGTCCGAATACGGCTTCTTTTCCAACGTCAATCCCGCCGTGGATCACCCGCGCTGGAGCCAGAAGACCGAACGTCGCATCGCCGGCAAGGCCAGCAAACTGTTCGCCGAACGCATCCCGACCCGCCCATTCAATGGCTATGCCGATCAGGTCGCGGCGCTTTATGCTGGAATGGATCTGAAGAAATGGTATTGAGCGTGCGCGATTGTGGACGGCTGATGAAAGGCCGAAAAACGACGGACACAACCGCAATGCACTGCGAGATGGCGGCGTGAGCCGTCGGGCATCGCGCGGCCTGATTGCGGCCAAAACGGTGGTGCATGGAGTGGCGATGCTGCCGATGGCCTGGCTGGGTTGGCAGTTCTGGCAGGTCTGGCAAACCGGCAGCGATGCACTCGGAGCCGATCCGGTGGCTGCCATCGAACACCGCACCGGCATCTGGGCGTTGCGGTTGTTGTTGCTGACTCTGGCCATCACGCCGCTGCGGCAACTGACCGGGCAGGCAGTGCTGCTGCGCTTCCGGCGCATGCTCGGGCTGTACGCGTTCTTCTACGCCTGCATGCATCTGGCCGCGTATCTGGGACTGGATCTGCGCGGTTACTGGGCGCAGATCTTCGAGGAGATCGTCAAGCGTCCCTACATCACGGTCGGCTTCCTTGCCTGGCTGCTGCTGATCCCACTGGCGATCACCTCCACCCAGGGTTGGATGCGCCGGCTCAAGCGCAACTGGGGCAAGCTGCACAAGGCCATCTACGTAATCGGCGTACTCGCCGTACTGCATTTTTGGTGGCTGGTGAAATCGGATATCCGCGAACCGCTGCTGTACGCGGCGATCCTGGCCTTGCTGCTGGGCTGGCGCGCTTGGCGTGCGCTCAGCGCGCGCCGAACCACAGCAGTCCGCTGAGCGCGGCGGCCAGGAGCAGTGCGCTGAGCAACAGCCACGGCCACCGACGCGCAGTCGCTGGACGCGTGATCGTGGTCTGCGCCGGAGTCTGCGTCGCACGCGCAGGAACCTGCATCTGCGGCTCGCCGCCGCTTGCCTGCGGCATTTCCAATACGAAGCGGTGTTGTGCGTCGAACACCACTTGATCGCCCGATTGCAGCCAACAGTTGCGCACCACGATGCCATTGACCTGGGTCTGCGCGTCACCAAGACCGCGCAACAGCACTCGCTCGCCATGTCGCTCCAGGCGTGCATGGCGCTCGGCGAAGGCGGGGTCATCGATGCGGATGTCGCACTCGCGCAGGCGGCCGACATGGCGTATCCGGTCAAGGGTGACACTGCGTCCGTGATGCTGGCCGCCGAGGCCACGCAGGACCAGGCAAGGATCCTCGTCCGTGGTATCGCGGGGATCGGGCGGGCGTTGCAGCGATTGACACTCGCCCTGCACCATCATTTCCACACCGTCGACATAGACCGCGTCGCCAGCGCGCAGCAGCGCCATCCGCCGCACCGGCCGTCCGTTCACGTGGATGCCACGACTGCCTTCAGCGACCTGCAACCACAAACCACGCCAATCCAGGCGAAACTGCGCCAGCAGCCGCGCTCCCTGGCTGTCCTCGACCAATCTCACCTCACCGCTAGCCAATCGCACGATGGGATGTACGCCCGCGCACAGGGGCCAGTCGGGTTGTTGGCGGTTGCTGAAATGGACTTGCAGGTCGGGCACGGCGCGCAGCCTAGCAGGTTGAACGCGTGCGCAGAAGAGAAGCGCGCGGCACCTGGACAATACGGCGCACATCCGCACAATGCAGGATCGTTTATGCGGGCCCTTCGCCCGCGCAGGAGCCAGCATGTCCAGCATCGACATCCGTCACGACCATGGCAAGACCCCCGCGCAAGCGCGCAAGGCGATCGACGCCGCCGCCAAGAAACTGGCCGAACGCTTCGATCTGGAATCGCGCTGGGAAGGCGATGCCCTGCTGTTCTCACGTTCCGGGGTGGACGGGCGCATCGAACTGTTGCCCAAACAAGTACACGTGACGGCCGAACTGGGCTTCCTGCTATCGGCAATGAAAGGCACGGTGGAAAGCGAGATCCAGCGGGTTCTCTCCGAAAAACTCAGCTGAACAGCGCAATCCACGTTTGGACTGACGAAGACGCAGTGGCATGGATATCCACCTGCGCGCGACCTCTCTCCCCTATCCCGCCCCCCTGCGGTCATCGCTGCGGTTGAGATGACGGACTTGGACATCAGGCGCACACGGCACTGTCAGTCGAGCGCGAACGGCTGTGGGTGACCTGCGAACAGCCGCTGCGACGCGGCGCGTTCGGCAGTTTCGATATCGTTGATAAAGCCCTGCGCATCGTCGAGGCTGGAGAACGCATCGAAACCCTGCTCCAAGAATTGCTGCAATTGCGACAATCCTGCCGCCCTGGCCGGCCCGCGAGCGAAACGCAGCAGCATGCGCACGCCAGGGGTCCTTACCGCCGAGGCCAAACCCAGGCCGACGTCGGCGATCAGCTCGATTTGGCGCCGACGTAAGCGCGGCAAACCCGTCCGCCGGTACGCCCGGGCATAGAGATCCATCTCCAGGCGCGGCTCCTGCGGTGCCAGTGCATGCAGCACGGCGGCCATGCGCAGGTCCAAGGCGTGGGTCAACGCGCCCAGCTCGATGCCATCGACGACCGTGTCCAGCAACGCAGCGGGCATCAGCCGCTGCATCATCGGCAGTACTTTGACGAGATCGGCATCACGACGGCTGAAGTCGCGGTCACCATAGATGTCGGTGAGAAAGAACATCGCCGCAGGACGACGCTGCGGATCGTGCAGGAAGTGCGCAAAACTGTGCTCCAACCGCTGCGACTGCCAGCGCCGTAGCGCCTGCAACCAGGGCAGCGCGTTACGCGGCTCGCGTGCCGGATCGTGCAGCGCCTGATGCCAGGCCAAACGGCGGCCGAGTCGTTCCAGGACGGGATTGCTGCGCGCCATGGCTGTCGATGATGGTCGCAGCCCGCGACGACCGCAAGCAGTGGCGCTCGGCTACACTCGCACCACTGCCTCCTGCGGACCGCGCATGCTTTCCCTCCACAGCGCCTCGCCACGTCCCCGTTCCCACGGCCGCATCGGCCTGGCCATCGCCGGCGGTGGCCCGATCGGCGGCATGTATGGCCTGGGGGCGTTGCGGGCGCTGGACGAGGCAATGGACGGGCTGGACCTGACCCGTCTGGATTGCTACGTGGGTGTCAGTTCCGGCGCGTTCCTGACCGCCGGCCTGGCCAACCGGGTGAGCAGCGCCGAAATCTGCAGGATCTTCGTCACCGGCAACAGCGACGATGCGCATTTCCGGCCCGAGGATTTCCTGCGCCCCAACGTCTACGAATACCTGCGCCGTGCCGCCAACCTGCCACGGCTGGCCTACGATTGGTGGCACGACCTGCTGACCGAGCCGCACAAGACCCGCTGGTCGGATCTGATCAGCCGCTTCGGCGGTCTGGTCCCAAGTGGGCTGTTTGACAATGCCGGCGTGGAGCGCTTCCTGCAGGACGTGTTCAGCCGCCGTGGCCGCAGCAACGACTTCCGCGCACTGGACACGGATCTGTTCGTGGTCGCGGTGGACCTGGACAGCGGCCGTACCGTGCGCTTCGGCGAACGCGGACTGGATCAGGTGCCGATCTCGCTCGCGGTGCAGGCCAGTGCGGCGCTGCCCGGGCTATATCCGCCGGTGGAAATCGACGGGCACCACTACGTGGACGGTGCGCTGCGGCGCACGATGCACGCCTCCACCCTGCTGGAACGCGGCATCGACCTGATGATCGGGATCAATCCGCTGGTGCCCTACGACGCCACCCACGCACCGCGGCGCAACGGCCACATCGACCGAGCACGGCTACTGGCCGGCGGTCTTCCAGCGGTGCTGTCGCAGACCTTCCGCACGCTGCTGCAGTCGCGCATGCAGGTCGGGCTGGAGAAGTACGCACGGCAATATCCGCAGATCGATCAGATGGTGTTCGAGCCCAATGCCGACAACAGCGAACTGTTCTTCACCAATTTGTTCAGCTATTCCGCACGCCATCGCGTATGCCAACTTGCCTACCGCAACACACTGTCCGATTTACGTCGCAACGCGCAGACGCTGGAGCCGATGCTGGCCGCGCACGGCATCGTGCTGCGCCATGCGATCCTCAACGACCGCCACCGGACCTTCCTCGATGGCGTTGACGTGCAGCCGCGACGCATGACCGAAACCACCGCACGGCTGCGACGTGCGCTCGACGATGTGGATCAGGTGGTCGCACGCCACCGTGCCAACAGCCGCGCCAGGCAGCAACCGCTGGATCACAAGTAACCCCACCGCCGGCAAAGCGCTGCTACAGCGACAGGATTGTGTGATTACTCTAGTGGACGTCGTAAATTTAAGTCTCCAACTCAACCACCCATCTGCCAAAGGAAGCGTATCGTCATGGCTACTTTGAAGAAATCCGCGCGTAAGCAGCGCAGTTCCACTGTCGCTGACGACAGCCTGCAGACACAAGCCGAGAAACTGTCCAAGCGCCTGGGCGAATCGGCACAGCAAGTCTGGCTCGCTGGTGTCGGTGCGTTCGGTCGTGCCCAGGCCGAAGGTGGCAAGCTGTTCGAGACCCTGGTCAAAGAAGGGCTGAGCCTGGAAGAGAACACCCGCAAGCTGGCCGGCGGTAGCGTCGATGCGGTACGCGATGCGGTCGAGAACCGGGTCGGTCAGGCCCGCGGGCGTGCAGCCGATACCTGGGACCGGCTGGAGAAAGTGTTCGAAGACCGGGTGCAGCGCGCGTTGCGCCGGCTGGAAGTGCCGAGTCGCGAAGACCTCGGCGCCCTGATCGAGCGCGTGGACACGTTGAATGCCGAACTACGCCATCTCGGTGGCAGGGGGCGGAGTACGCGACCGGCGGGCAAGACATCCACGGCGGCGAAGCAGCCATCCAACACGTCGGCCACACGCACAAGTGCGGGCAAACCTGCGACACCAGCGCGACGGCCGGCGAAGTCCGCAGCCACCAAGGATGCACGGAGCAAGCGCGCCAGCCGCCAAGCTGGCCGGACACCGAAGGAATAACGGCGTTGCCCTGACTGTCGCCGCCGCTCAGTCAGTCCGGCAGAAGACCTTCGCCCACCGCCCTTGGCGGTTTCCGCATTCGCGTGCCGTTCCTAGTCGGCCGCCTGGCTGCTGCGGCCTTGGCGGGACCTTGACACGCCAACGATACACTCGTGTCTCGAATTGTATACACGGGTGTAAGCATGTCCTCCTGGATTGCGGCAACAGTATTGGCAGTGACGGCATGGCTCGCCAGCAGCCTTTACCTCTGGCTGGTGAGGCGTCGCGAGAACGAGACTGCCGCTGGGTTGAATGCCTTGGTGGGCCTGCATTGGCGTGATTTTTCCCGCATGGTGCGGCGCGCGATGCGCGAGCAGCGCGACCTCCAAGACCCGATCCTGGAAGCAGACACCTGCCTGGAACCGAAAAGCGATTTCATGATGGTACGCGGCGGCGAGCGCTGGCTACTGTCGTGCAAACACGGCCGCGCATACCGAATCGGCTCAAGCGCAGTCAATGAATTGGGGACGACGGCGCGAATGATGGGCGCTCGGGGCGGCATCCTCATCACCGAAGGCAAGGTAGAACGCGACGGCATCGCCGCCGCCGAAAAACAGTCGGTGGAGATCCTCGATGGTCGCCGCATCTGGCCGATGCTCAAGCCATATCTGCCGAGCGAACTGGAAGACGAGGTCATCGGCGCCAGCCGCCGACGCGCACAACGGCATATCACTATCGCGGCGCTGGCCGCACTCACCCTCGGACTCTTACTTGGCATCGGCGGCGTGCTACAACACGTCGGCGCGGCCGAGCCCGCCACAGGCACGGCGCAGGTAGCAATCGCGCACACACCTGTGGCAATCCACAATGCGACAATCCTCGGCGCCGACTCGGCCCAGTCTATTCACGACCACGCCGCGGATGGACATGCTGACAATCGTGCAGATATTGCGCCAGCGGACCCGGCGAGCGAGCAGAACCAACGTCACTCGATCTCCAAAGTCCTGGCACGCACCCCGGGGGTGATCCGCGGTATCTGGCAGACACCGATCACGCTGGTGATCGACCGCAGCGGCGAAGACGACCAAGTGTGGCCGCGCATCTGCAACGAGGTGGAGCGCTATTCCTCGTTGCGGACCGTTCGCATCCAACTCAACCCACGCCCCGGCCACGCTGAGCCGGTACGCTGGCGGCAGTGTCAAACGTTTTAAGAGTGACTCACCAACACGGCCAGAACCAGAGCCTTCCTCACCAATGCACCCCGCGCATCAGCGCGGCGAACGCGATCTGCTCCTGACTCGGCTTGGCCTCGCGCAGTGCCTTGCGGTCGCCCTTGGCGGCGGCCGAATCGGGGAATAGTTCGAAGGCGGTGTTCATCACCACCTCGTAGGCCTTCGGCGCCAGCGCGTTGACCAGCGCGGCAAAGATGCCCAGGCGCGTCGCCACGCGACTGGGACGCTCGATGATCGCCTTGACCATCAAGTCGGCGGCCTCCTCGACGCTCAACGTCGGCACGTTGTCGTACATCTTGGTCGGAGCGATCATGGGTGTTTTCACCAGCGGCATATTGACCGTGGTGAAGCTGATGCCCTTGCTCGACAATTCGCCCTGCGCACAGCGGCTCCAAGCGTCCAGCGCCGCCTTGGAGGCGACATACGCGGAGAAGCGCGGCGAATTGGCCAACACGCCAATCGAACTGACGTTGATGATGTGGCCCTTGCGCCGCGTGGTCATGCCCGGCAGCACGCCCATGATCAAGCGCAGACTGCCGAAGTAGTTCAATTGCATGGTCCGCTCGAAATCGTGGAAGCGCTCGTAGCTGAGTTCGATCGAGCGGCGGATCGAGCGACCCGCGTTGTTGATCAACACATCGACACGGCCATGCGCATCGAGCACGGTCTTGAGCAACTGATCGCACTCGTGCAGATCCGACAGGTCGGCGGTATAAGCGAACACCTTGCCGCCCTTGGCGTTCATCGCATCGCGTGCGGCATGCAGTTCCTGTTCGCCACGCGCAACGATGATGGTGATGGCACCGGCCTCGGCGACACGCTGTGCGGTGGCCAGGCCAATCCCCGAGGAGCCGCCGGTGATCAGCACCACCTTGCCGCGCACTTTGCCCTTGAGCGAGCGGTCGACGAACAGGTCCGGATCCAGTTGCCGTTCCCAGTAGTCCCACAGACGCCAGGCGTAGTCTTCCAGCCGTGGCAAGGTAATGCCGCTGTCCTTGAGTGCGCGCTCGGTCTCGCGGCTATCGAAGCGGGTTGGATAACTGATGAATTTCAGCACTTCGCGCGGGATGCGGAAATCCCGCAGCAGCATGCCGGTGAAGCGCTGGATTGGCGGCAAGCCACCGATGGCCTCGCGAATATTGGCAGGTACGAAGGCAAACATCCGCGTATCCACGCGCAAGCTCATCTCCGGCGCATGACCAGCGCGGCAAAACAGGTTGAGCACCTCGCCAATGCGCCGCGGTTCCGGATCGGTCAGATGGAACGCGCGACCATCGAGCTTGGGTTTATGCGCGATGTGGTCCATTGCATTGGCGACGAAATCCACCGGCACCAGATTGATCCTCCCGCCTTCGATGCCCAGCATCGGCGCCCACGACGGCAATAGCTGACGCAGCTTCTTGATCAGCGGGAAGAAGTAATACGGCCCATCGATCTTGTCCATGGCGCCGCTGCGCGAATCGCCGACCACCATCGCCGGACGGTAGATGCGCCACTTGATCCGGGTCTCGGCGCGCACCAGCGCCTCGGCGTCGTGCTTGGTACGTAGGTAGGGATCATCCAGCCCCTCGGCTTCTTCGAACATGTCCTCGCGAAAAACACCCGGGTACAACCCGGCTACCGCAATCGAACTGGTGTGGTGGAACACGCCAGCGCCGATCTGCGCAGCCAGCTCCAGCGCATTGCGGGTACCGTCGAGGTTGGCGACGCGTTGCGCATGAGCCTTGGCGGTAAGATCGTATAACGCTGCCAAGTGAAAGAAGTGCTTGACCTTGCCATTGAGCGCCTTGCACTGCGCGGTATCCAATCCGCAAGACACGCTCCCCACATCGCCGTGCAACACCACCAGGCGCTTGCTGTCCCAACCGTGCTCACGCACCAGCGCATCGAACTTGCGCTGGGATTCTTTGCGCAACAGAACATGCACGATGCCTTTGCGTCGCAGCAGATTGGTCATCAGATAGCGGCCGATAAAGCCAGTAGCGCCTGTCACGAAATACGTCATGCCCAGCTATCCCTCGTTGCGTGGCCATGGCCCTTCGCCCGCCCTCGGTGCTAACTTGCCAGAGAGCGGCGAGCAGGACAAATGCACGCTGGAGTATGGTGCTGGAGCCGATGCCACAGCGGCAGCGCTTCAACGCTCTCCGGGCGAGAACCGCGCGACCAGATCGTAGGTGTCGCCGAGGAACAGCTGACGCACGAAGGTCACCGGCAGCTCACCCCGCCAGGTGCGGCGATCGATCGACAGACAGGCCGTGCCTGCCGCTACCTGCAACCGCGCGGCCTGCGCGGCGTCGACGCCGACCGCACTGATGCGGTGTTCGGCGCGCGTCCAGGAGACATGTTGCAACAGCCAACTGCCGGGTACGGTGATCGCAAAATCCATGTACAAGGCTTCCGGTACCGCCACCGGGTTGATCACCCGTTCTTCCAACGCGAATGGGCGACCATCGGCGAAATGCAGGCAATGCAGGGCCAGCAAAGTCCCTCCCGTGGGGACCTCCTGCTCCTGTGGTCGCGCAGCGCGCTGCTGCCGTTCCAGCAACACGAAACGGTAGGCATGACCGCGAGCGGCGACCTCGACCGGGATATCCGGGATCTCCAACGCGGCCTGCTCCATGTACGGATGCCGGCGCGCCACGAACGAGCCAGCACGCCGCCGTCGCTCGATCATGCCGGCATCGGCCAGCAGCGCCAGCACCTTGTTGACCGTCATCCGCGAGCAACCGTATTGCGCCATCAATTCGTGCTCGAACGGAATCCGATGACCCGGCGGCCACGCGCCACTGCGGATACGCGCTTCGATCTCGCGGCGGATACGTTGGTTGAGCGGGGGCGCGGGATGTGGCGAATTCATCGACAACCTCGGCAGTCGCGGCGAGTGCTGCGCAGACAGGCATGCGCGCTCATGTGTCGAGCAGCTTGCCGAGCGCACGCGCATAGCGCGTGGCGACCGCTTCGCGTTGCAGATGGCGACCATCGCGTACCCATTGGCGAGCGTGGCGCCAGACCGAACGCACCGCGCCGCCACGCGCGGCGAAGATCCAACTGTCCAACCACGCATCGCCGTCGCGCGCCTGCAGCGCCGGATGCGCGGCATCCAGTTCGACCAGATCCGCTGGCGCACCGACCTGAAACCCCTGTTCGACCCCAAGCGCCTGCGCCGCACCCTGCCCCGCGCACTGGAACAGAAAACGGCCACTGGAGAGCCCGTCGGCATGTGTGAGGACGTTGCGGCCACGCAAGGTCAGGCGCTGAGCGTACTCGAGCAAGCGGAGTTCCTCCGCCGCATCGATCAATACGTTCGAGTCGGAACCAACGCCGAAACGGCCACCGGCAGCGAGGAAATCCCGCAGCGGGAACAGCCCGTCGCCGAGATTGGCCTCGGTGATCGGGCACAGGCCGACCACCGCACCACTGGCGGCGATGCCCCGCACTTCGTCGGCATCGACATGGGTGGCGTGAACCAGACACCAGCGCGCATCCACCGGCGCATGCGTCAGCAGCCATTGCACAGGCCGCTGCCCGCTCCAGGCCAGGCAAGCGTCCACCTCGCGGGTCTGCTCGGCAATGTGCAGATGCACCGGGCCATCGCACAGCGGCAGCAACGCCACCAGTTGCTCCGGAGTGACCGCACGCAAACTGTGCGGAGCGATGCCCAGCACCGCATCGTCCAGTCCGCGCAAGGCATGGCGACTCGCGTGGAGAAGATCGGCATATCCGTCGATCTCGTGCAGCAAACGCTGCTGTGCAGGATGCGGTGCAACGCCGCCGAAATCGGCGTGCGCGTAGAACACCGGCAGCAAGGTCAGGCCGATGCCACTGGTCTGCGCCGCCGCGGCCAGGCGCTGCGCCATCTCGGCGCGATTGGCATAAGGCCGGCCGTCGGGCGCGTGGTGCAGATAATGAAATTCGCCAGCACGGGTGAAGCCGGCTTCGAGCATCTCCACGTAAGCCTGTTCGGCGATGGCCTGCATGCTGTCCGGATCAAGCCGCTGCAGGAAGCGATACATCAGCTCGCGCCAACTCCAGAAGCTATCGCCGCTGCGCCCACCGATCTCGGTGAGGCCAGCCATACCGCGCTGGAAAGCGTGACTGTGCAGATTCGCAAGTCCAGGCAGCGCAATCACCAACCGCTGATCGCCGGACACCGCCGCTGCGCCGACCTCAAGCGCGGCGATCCGGCCAGCGCGAACGGCGATCCGCACATCCCGCGCCCACCCCTGCGGCAACAGCGCGTGTGCGCACCAGAACCCGCTCTGCGCCTCGTTTCCGTCCATTGCCTGCTGTGCCTGGGTCTGCACTGGACACCCTTGATCGACCGCAATTATTGTATATACAAAATAGCCGACGGGGCCGACCGCGACCATGCACTGCGACACGCTTTGGCACAACGCGCATCTGATGACGCTGGAGGCCGAAGACGACGGGCTTGGCCTGGTCCGCGACGGCGTGGTCGGCTGCCGCGACGGTCGTATCGTCTACGCTGGCGCTGCGGCGCAATTGCCGGGTCCGTTGACCGCACAACGCAGCATCGACTGCGGTGGACGCTGGATCGGTCCTGGCCTGATCGACTGCCACACGCATCTGGTCTACGCCGGCAACCGGGCCAGCGAGTTCGAGCAGCGCCTGCGCGGCGCCAGCTATGCCGACATCGCCCGCGCTGGCGGCGGCATTGTCTCCACCGTGCGCGCCACTCGCGCCGCCGACGAGGACGCTCTCCTCGCCGCCAGCCTGCCACGGCTCGACGCCCTGCTGGCCGAGGGCGTGACCACGGTGGAGATCAAGTCCGGCTACGGTCTGACCTTGGAGGACGAACTGCGTCTGCTGCGCGTGGCGCGGCGGCTGGGCGAACTGCGCGCGGTGACGGTGTCGCCGACGTTCCTCGGCGCGCACGCGGTGCCGCCCGACGGCCAGGCGCAAACCTACATCGACGAGGTCTGCGAACGGATGATCCCAGCCGTCGCCGCGCAGGGCCTGGCCGAAGCGGTGGACGTTTTCTGCGAGCATCTGGCGTTCACTCCTGCGCAAACCGAGCAGGTGTTCCAGGCCGCGCAGCGCCATGGGCTGGCGCTGAAGATCCATGCCGAGCAACTCTCCAACCAAGGTGGCGCGGCGCTGGCCGCGCGCTACGGCGCGCAATCGGCCGATCACCTCGAATACCTGGACGCTGCCGGTGTCGCGGCGCTGGCCGCCAGCGGCACTGTCGCGGTGCTGTTGCCAGGTGCCTTCTACTTCACTGGCGACACGCAACTACCGCCCATCGCCGCGCTGCGCGCCGCAGGTGTACCGCGTGCGCTGGCGACTGACTGCAATCCCGGCACCTCGCCGCTGACCAGCCCATTGTTGGCGATGAACCTGGCCGCGACGCTGTTCCACCTGACCGTGGCCGAATGTATCGCCGGCTTCACCCGTGAAGCAGCGCGCGCACTCGGGCGCCAGAACCGGATCGGCCGCCTGCGCGCCGGGCTGAGCTGCGACCTGACGATCTGGGACATCGAAGAACCGGCCGAATTGGTCTATCGCATGGGCTTGAACCCACTGAATGCGCGTATCTGGAGAGGACAATGAGCAACGACGAGATTCTGCTGCGTCCAGGTGCGGTCAGCCTGTCGCAGTGGCGCGCCGTGTACCGCGGTGCTGGCGTGCGCCTGGATCCGGTCTGCGCCGATGCAGTGTCGCGCAGTGCACAGACGGTGGACGCCATCGTCGCCCGTGGCGCACCGGTGTATGGCATCAACACCGGCTTCGGCAAGTTGGCCAGCGTGCGCATCGAACCCGACGATCTGGACGTCCTGCAACGCAACATCGTGCTGTCGCACGCGGCGGGGGTCGGTGCGCCGATGCCGGTGCCGGTGGTGCGGTTGATGATGGCGCTGAAACTGGCGAGCTTGGCGCAGGGCGCCTCCGGCGTGCGTGCGCCGACGCTGGCGCTGCTGGAAGCGCTGCTGCGCCATGAGGTGATCCCGGTGGTGCCTTGCCAGGGCTCGGTCGGCGCCTCCGGCGATCTGGCGCCGCTGGCGCACCTGGCCACGGTGATGCTCGGCGTCGGAGAAGCCTTCGTCGCTGGCGCGCGTTTGCCGGCTGCGCAAGCGTTGGCCCAGGCCGGGTTGCAACCGTTGTCGCTTGGCGCAAAGGAAGGCTTGGCGCTGCTCAACGGCACCCAATACTCCACGGCCTATGCGCTGGCCGGGCTGTTCGAGATCGAGCGCGTGTACCAGGCCGCCCTCGTCACTGGCGCACTCTCCACCGAGGCGGCGAAAGGCTCGGACACCCCGTTCGACCCACGCATCCACGCGCTACGCGGCCAGCCCGGGCAGATCGCCACCGCCACCGCGCTGCGCGAACTGATGCGTGACTCGGCGATCCGCGATTCCCACCGCGACAACGACCTGCGCGTGCAGGATCCGTACTGCCTGCGCTGCCAGCCACAAGTGATGGGTGCCGCGCTGGACGTGATGCGCCAGGCCGCCACTACCCTGGCGATCGAGGCCAACGGAGTATCCGACAACCCGCTGGTGTTCAGCGAGACAGGCGAGGCACTGTCCGGCGGCAACTTCCACGCCGAGCCGGTCGCCTTCGCCGCCGACATGCTGGCGCTGGCGGTGTGCGAAATCGGCTCGATCAGCGAGCGCCGCGTCGCCATGCTGGTGGACCCCGCACTCTCCGGGCTGCCGGCGTTTCTAACCCCGAAGCCCGGCCTCAATTCCGGCTTCATGATCCCGCAGGTCACCGCCGCGGCACTGGTCTCGGAAAACAAGCAACGCGCCTACCCGGCCAGCGTCGATTCGATCCCGACCTCGGCCAACCAGGAAGACCACGTTTCGATGGCCGCGCACGGCGCGCGGCGCCTGTTGCCGATGGCCGAGAACGCGGCCAACGTGATCGGCATCGAACTGCTCGCCGCCGTGCAAGGCTGCGATTTCCATGCACCGCTGGCCTCCAGCGCCGCGCTGGAAGCCGCACGTGCGCTGCTGCGCACGCGCGTACCGTCGCTGCAGGACGACCGCTACTTCCATCCGGACATGTGCGCCGCCGCCGCCCTGGTACGCGAGGGCGCACTGGCCGAGGTCGTGCGCGTGCGCCTGCCCGACGCCAGCTCGGCCCTGTGAGCATGCAGGCGCGATTTTCTGCGCCAGGACACCGCGCTCCTTCACTGCGCAAGTTGCTCCCGGATCGACACGCGAGGCGCCGATGACATCCAAACCAGACTGGCTGAGTGTGCAGCGCGGCGATACGCCGCTGATCGTCAGTTTTCCGCACACCGGCACCGAATTGCCGGTCATGCTGGCCGAGCGCTTCGTCTCGCCATGGCTGGCGCAGCGCGATGCCGATTGGTGGGTGGATCGCCTGTACGAATTCGCCACCGTGCTGGGTGCCACCACGGTGCGCACCGCGATCTCGCGCTCGGTCATCGACGTCAACCGCGACCCTGCCGGGATTTCGCTGTATCCCGGACAGAACACCACCGGACTATGCCCGCTGACCACCTTCGACGCACAGCCGCTGTACCGGCCTGGCGCCGAACCGGATGCGGAAGAGATCGCCGAACGTCGCGCACGCTGGTTCGCGCCATACCACGCAGCGCTCGATACCGAGATCGCACGCCTGCGCGCGCGGCATCCGACGATCGTGGTGTACGACGCCCATGCGATCCGTTCGCGTATTCCGCACCTGTTCGACGGCGAACTGCCGCAGTTCAACATCGGCAGCGCTGGCCCGGATGGCACGCTCGACGGCAGTTGCGCGCCCGCACTGACTGACGCGGTCGAGCGCGTGTGCGCTAACAGCGGTTTCAGCCATGTGCGCAACGGTCGCTTCAAGGGCGGCTGGAGTACCCGCCATCACGCCGCGCCCGCGCAAGGCGTGCACGCAATCCAGATGGAACTGGCCTGCCGCGGCTACATGCACGAACCGCAGACGATCTCGCCCTCGACCTGGCCCTCGCCTTGGAAACCCGCGCATGCCGCCGCGCTGAGCGCGGTCCTGCAGCAGGTGCTGCAAGCCTGCCTGGACTTCGCCCAGGCGTCCCCCATCCCTTGCGTGCCTGCGCCATACGATTGCGCCCAGTAGCCCGCCAACGCACGTTCCCGCATTCGCCAGAGGAATCCCACATGCCCCGCTTCGATGCCACCCGCACCATCCATGCGCCCACCGGCAACACCCTCACCGCCAAAAGCTGGTTGACAGAAGCGCCGCTGCGCATGCTGATGAACAACCTGCACCCGGACGTGGCCGAACGCCCGCAGGAGCTGGTCGTCTACGGCGGCATCGGCCGTGCCGCACGCGATTGGGAAAGCTTCGACGCAATCGTGGAGACACTCAAACGCCTGGATGAGGATCAAACGCTGCTGGTGCAATCGGGCAAGCCGGTCGGCGTGTTACGCACCCACCCCGACGCACCGCGCGTGCTGATCGCCAATTCCAACCTGGTCCCACGCTGGGCCACCTGGGACCACTTCAACGCGCTCGACAAAAAAGGCCTGGCGATGTACGGGCAGATGACCGCCGGCAGTTGGATCTACATCGGCGCCCAGGGCATCGTGCAGGGTACCTACGAAACCTTCGTGGAAATGGGCCGCCAACACTATGGCGGCAATCTTGCCGGCAAATGGCTCTTTACCGGCGGACTCGGCGGCATGGGCGGGGCGCAACCGTTGGCGGCGGTGATGGCCGGCGCCTCGTGCCTGGCGGTGGAATGCCGCAAGAGCAGCATCGACATGCGCCTGCGTACCGGCTATCTCGACACCTGGACCGACAATCTCGACGAAGCCCTGCGCCTGATCGAGGCCGCGTGCAAAGCGCAGCAGCCGCGCTCGATCGGCCTGCTCGGCAATGTCGCCGATGTCCTCACCGAACTGCTCCAGCGCGGGGTCAAACCGGACCTGCTGACCGACCAGACCTCGGCGCACGATCCGGTCAACGGCTATCTGCCGCAGGGCTGGACGGTCCAACAGTGGGATGCGCAGCGCGTGCGCGCGCCCAAGGAGGTGGAACGGGCTGCACGCGCCTCGATGGCCAACCACATCCGTGCCATGCTTGGTTTCCACGCGCTCGGCGTGCCAACCGTGGACTACGGCAACAATCTGCGACAGATGGCGCTGGAAGAAGGCGTGCGCAACGCTTTCGACTTCCCCGGCTTCGTTCCCGCCTATCTCCGCCCGCTGTTTTGCCGTGGCATCGGCCCGTTCCGCTGGGTCGCACTGAGCGGCGACCCCGAAGACATCGCCAAAACCGACGCCAAGGTCAAGGAACTGATCCCCGACGACCCGCATCTGCACCGCTGGCTGGACATGGCCGCCGAGAAGATCCACTTCCAGGGCCTGCCAGCGCGCATCTGCTGGGTCGGCCTGGGCGAGCGTGATCGGCTCGGCCTGGCGTTCAACGCGATGGTCGCCAACGGCGAACTGAAAGCACCGGTGGTGATCGGCCGCGATCACCTGGACAGCGGCAGCGTCGCCTCGCCGAACCGCGAGACCGAAGCCATGGCCGATGGTTCCGATGCGGTGTCCGATTGGCCGTTGCTCAACGCCCTGCTCAACACCGCCAGCGGCGCGACCTGGGTCTCGCTGCACCATGGCGGTGGCGTCGGCATGGGCTTCTCGCAGCATGCCGGCATGGTCATCGTCTGCGACGGTAGCCAGGCCGCCGCCAAGCGCATCGCCCGCGTGCTGTGGAACGACCCGGCCACCGGGGTGATGCGACATGCCGATGCCGGCTATGCCGTCGCGATCGACTGCGCTAAAGAAAAACAGTCAGTTGGATTTGCCCGGCATCCTGCGCTGACCGCCCTCCCGCAGACCACGCCCGCAGACCACGCCTGCGGGCCCGGCACGTAACGGCTCCCTCTCCGTCAAAATGGAACAGGCTTCCCTGCTTGCCTGTTGCCCCCTCAAGATCACGGCCAGCGTGCCGACAAGAGCTCCAACATTTCAAGGAGCCTGTATGGGCATCCTGATCTACTTGACTCCTGCAATCGCGCTATGGGCGGCCGTGGCAACCGCGTTCGCGCACGGCCTGTTCCAGAAGCTCGGGCAGGCGTATCGGCGCGATGCCAGCGCCCAGGAGATCATTGGGCGCTATCAGGCGGCCGTGACGCAACTGAAGGCCCAGGCCGCCACACAGATGCAGGAGCTGGAGACCCTGCGCCACGAATACGAACTCATACAAGCAGCTCCCCCGGTGGAGTCGGAAGCAACGCCCGACACGGAACAGCAACCAGCCGGCACCGCGTCATCCACCCCCTCCCAGTCACATTCACAATCCCAGTCACATTCCGAAGCATACACATCCAAATCCAGCATCGCGCTGGCCCAGATCGACATCGCCGACGAGGTCGGCACCCTATTGGCGCACGTGGCCCGCGTGGCCCGCAGTATTCGCCGTTACAGCGCCTATAGCCGTGGCAACAACGGACCGGAACCCAACAGCGCACGCTACGACCTGCACTGGCTCTCCGATTGCCTGCATAACCTCGACCAGGTCGGCCATGCTCTGGCAAGGAACAACATGGAGACCCTGACCGCGGCCTGCATCGAACTGCTGGAAATGTACGAGCACTATCTGCGCGACGGATCTGGCTACAACAGCCGCGATACCTTTCAACGCCTGAGCAATCAGGTTCCCCTGGCCGAAGTGACCGATGCGATCCGCTCCATCGCAGCCAAGGCCTCATTGGCGCGACAGGCGCAGACCGCACAGGAGCCCGACGCCACACTCATGCGTGCCGATGCACTGCCGGTCATGTAACCCATACAGCTACGGTGCATCAACCCGCAGGAACAAGGGACAGACCTCGTCCCTGCCACGGTTTGCGTTGACCCGACCTTTCACCCGTGCTGTGATGCCTGCCGGTCAGCACGGAGCGACATCTAATGGCGGATATCAAAGCGGCGTTCGTGGATTTGCCCGGCATCCTGCGCTGACCGCCCTCCCGCAGACCACGCCCGCAGACCACGCCTGCGGGCCCGGCACGTAACGGCTCCCTCTCCGTCAAAATGGAACAGGCTTCCCTGCTTGCCTGTTGCCCCCTCAAGATCACGGCCAGCGTGCCGACAAGAGCTCCAACATTTCAAGGAGCCTGTATGGGCATCCTGATCTACTTGACTCCTGCAATCGCGCTATGGGCGGCCGTGGCAACCGCGTTCGCGCACGGCCTGTTCCAGAAGCTCGGGCAGGCGTATCGGCGCGATGCCAGCGCCCAGGAGATCATTGGGCGCTATCAGGCGGCCGTGACGCAACTGAAGGCCCAGGCCGCCACACAGATGCAGGAGCTGGAGACCCTGCGCCACGAATACGAACTCATACAAGCAGCTCCCCCGGTGGAGTCGGAAGCAACGCCCGACACGGAACAGCAACCAGCCGGCACCGCGTCATCCACCCCCTCCCAGTCACATTCACAATCCCAGTCACATTCCGAAGCATACACATCCAAATCCAGCATCGCGCTGGCCCAGATCGACATCGCCGACGAGGTCGGCACCCTATTGGCGCACGTGGCCCGCGTGGCCCGCAGTATTCGCCGTTACAGCGCCTATAGCCGTGGCAACAACGGACCGGAACCCAACAGCGCACGCTACGACCTGCACTGGCTCTCCGATTGCCTGCATAACCTCGACCAGGTCGGCCATGCTCTGGCAAGGAACAACATGGAGACCCTGACCGCGGCCTGCATCGAACTGCTGGAAATGTACGAGCACTATCTGCGCGACGGATCTGGCTACAACAGCCGCGATACCTTTCAACGCCTGAGCAATCAGGTTCCCCTGGCCGAAGTGACCGATGCGATCCGCTCCATCGCAGCCAAGGCCTCATTGGCGCGACAGGCGCAGACCGCACAGGAGCCCGACGCCACACTCATGCGTGCCGATGCACTGCCGGTCATGTAACCCATACAGCTACGGTGCATCAACCCGCAGGAACAAGGGACAGACCTCGTCCCTGCCACGGTTTGCGTTGACCCGACCTTTCACCCGTGCTGTGATGCCTGCCGGTCAGCACGGAGCGACATCTAATGGCGGATATCAAAGCGGCGTTCGAAAAAGCCGCCCGTGACATCAAACAACGCGAAGAGCGCCCAGACAACGACACCTTACTGCGTCTGTACGCGCTGTACAAACAAGGTGCGGAAGGTGATGTGAGCGGTAAAAAGCCTGGTTTCTTCGATTTCGTGGGCACTGCCAAATACGAGGCGCGCGCCAAGCTCAAGGGCATGCCCCAGACAGAAGCGCAAAAGAAATACGTGGATCTGGTGAAGAAGCTGCTGGCCTGATGGCGCGCGACACCCGACGACGCATTCTCGATACCGCCCTGGCGATGTTCAACGCGCAGGGCGAGCCCCACGTCACCACCAATCATATCGCCGACGAGCTGGAAATCAGCCCTGGCAATCTGTATTACCACTTCCGCAACAAGGACGACATCATCGAACACCTGTTCACGCGCTACGAGGAGCGCATGGACGCGGCGATGGTACTGCCGGGCGCACGACTGCCGGGACTGGAAGACTTTTGGCTGCAGTTGCATCTGGTGTTCGAATGCATCTGGGACTACCGATTCCTGTACCGCGACCTGATCGAAATCCTTAGCCGCAGCCGACGCTTGCGCCTACGCTTCTCGCGCATCCTGCAGCGTGCCGACGACAGCACACAAGCCGCATTGCAAGGGCTAGCCCAGACCGGTGCGATGCACGCCACGGCACAAGAACGACACGGCATCGCCACCAACGTGCTGGTGGTGGCAACCTTCTGGCTCAACTACGCCGCCGCGCACGGCGAGAAGAACGAGCAACTGGCGATTCGCCATGGCATCGTGCAGGTGATGCGCTTGATCAGCCCATTCCTGCGCGAGGCCGAACGCGCGCATCTGGCCGCATTGACCGACGCCTATCTGGTGGACTGAGCACGGCGTCGGCGCACCAGCGCAACTGCGTACCATGCGGCCAGGCGTGAGCCCGCTGCATGCCTGCGCGCGCTCCCTCAGGCTCGTGCCCTACGGGTCCGCGGCGGCGTGGGGGCGGTCTTCCTCGCCGTTTTCCTGGCGGTCGACTTGGCCGCTGCCGCTCGCTTGCGCGGTATGGCGCGCGGTGCCGATTGCAAGCCCAGCTTGACCAACACCGGCTGCAAGCGCGCTTCGACTTCGGCACTCAACGGCTGCACCTGACCGCGCAACGCCGCCGCGCCCTCGCGCACGCTATGTTCGGCGCCATCGGTCCACTGCGCCAGGCGCGCTTTCAGGCTGGTCGCACTATCCACGGCACCGCTGGCAGCCGCCAACGCGTGCCGATGGGTCAGCGACACCAGGCCCAGACTGGCCAGCCATAAATATCGCCGGGTCGGCAGGCCCGACTCGGGAATAGAGGAACGCTTCTTCATCTTCATCACCATCGCAGATCTCCCGATGCCAACACAGCAACGTGATGCGCATGCTGGCGAGAGCGGCTTGAGTAAACACACTATCCCTTGCCAGGCGACGATGACGAGGCCATGCTCGGCACAGATCACAGGAATGCCACACATGGCTACACCCTCAAGCGCATGGGCGTCATTTCCGCACGACGCCAAGGCCTACGCCTATCCCGGCGAAGCGTTGAAAAAGGCCTGGCCCAAGCTGCATGCCGGCGACCGCGAACCCTATCCAGATCTGGCACGTGCGCAGGCGCTGCTCAATGCCGTCGGTAAAGCGGGGAAAGGCCACGATGCGCAGACGTTGTCGGCGGCGCTGATCGAGGCATGGCGCGCTTTCCACCATGGTCAGTTCGAACGTGCCTACAGGGCTGGACAGACGCTGGGTGTGCTGGGCGCATCGGTGGCGATCAAGGCATTGGGCATCCACACCAGCTATCTGGTCGCCGACGGCAAAGACAAACTACAATGTCTGCAACAGGCCGCCACCCTGGCCGAGGCGGCCATCGCCGCACTGCCGGAGGAAGCCAACAGCCACTATCGCCATGCCTTTGCGCTAGGCCGCTACAGCCAGGAACTGAGCATCGCCAAGGCGATTAAACAGGGGATCGCCGGCAAGGTGCGCAAATCGCTGGAAACGGCGCTGGAACTGGAGCCCAAGCATGCCGAGGCGCACATGGCGCTGAGCGTGTACCACGCCGAGATCATCGGCAAGGTTGGCGCGATGATCGGCGGGCTCACCTACGGCGCCAAGGCCGCCAGTGCCGAGCAGCATATCCGGCAAGCGCTGAAATTAACCCCGGAGGCACCGATCGCGCATATCGAACATGCCAACGTGCTGTTGCTGTTGCACGGCGACAAACGCGAGGACGAGGCGGCGCAGGCATTCGAAAAAGCCGCCACGCTCACCCCGCGCGACGCGATGGAGGCGTTGGACGTGGCATTCGCGCGCGATCAGTTGGAGTAATCTCGCACCAACGCGCACGCTGGCGATAGGTAATCCCATCCCTGCCAACTCTAAGCAGTCATCTGTCCAAAACAACGATGCCGGCGTCATGCCGGCATCGTCATGTCTTTTACGAGACGTCCCATGGACGCGGCGATCAGTCCTGCGACGAGGCGATGCTGGCGGTGTCGGTCACAGTGTCTTCGCCGGACAGCGATTCCTCTTCGACCAGCGAACCGTCCAGGCGCTCCACGGCCTGCAGCTTTTCGCCCTTGGACAGGCGAATCAGGGTCACACCCTGAGTATTGCGACCGACACGCGAGATTTCCGAGGCACGGGTGCGCACCAGGGTGCCGCCGTCGGAGATCAGTAACACCTCGTCCTTAGCGCTCAGCAAAACTGCACCGACCAGCTTGCCGTTGCGCTCGCTGGTCTGGATACCGATCACGCCCTGGGTACCACGGCCCTTGCGTGGATACTCGCCCAACGCAGTGCGCTTGCCATAGCCATTTTCGGTCGCAGTGAGGATATAGGCGTCTGCATCGTCGGTAGTGCGCGTCTGCGCATCGGCTTCGGCTTCCTGCGCCAGACTGGCATCGTCGGCATCGTCGGCATCCTCGTCCTGGTCTTCGGCCGGATCGGTCACGATCAGGCTGACCACATACTCGCTCTTGGCCAGGCGGATACCACGCACACCGCGGCTGCTACGGCCGGTCGGCTTGACCCCGCCACGGCTCTTGCGCCGCGCGCCGCGCGTCTCGTCGCCATCCTCGCCCGCAGCTTCGTCGTCGGCAACCGAGGCATCGTCTGCCGCGATCTCATCGACAGGCATCTCCTCGCTCTCCTCGTCCTTGGGTCGCTCGGAGAAACGCACGGTCTTGCCATTGGAGGCGAACAGCAGCACATCGCGCTCGCCATCGGTCAGCGCCACGTCGACCAGGGCATCGCCCTCGTCCAGGTTGATCGCGACCTTGCCGCGCTTGAGTTGGTAGGCGAACTCGCTCAGGGGAGTCTTCTTGACCATTCCCTTGCGTGTGGCGAAGAACACGTAGTGGCCGTCGGTGTATTCGCGTACCGGTAGGACCGCCTGCACCCGCTCGCCCGGCTCCAGCGGGATCCAATTGATAACCGGACGGCCGCGCGCATTGGGGCCGGCCTCGGGCAATTGGTACACCGGCAACCAGAACACCTTGCCACTGCTGGTGAAGGTCAACAGCGTGTCGTGGGTGTTGACCAGCCACAGATGATCGATGAAATCCTCTTCCTTGGTCACCGCCGCGCTGCGGCCACGTCCACCGCGACGCTGTGCCCGGTAGGCACTGACCGGCTGGCGCTTGGCGTAACCGGCATGCGACAGGGTGACCACCACGTCTTCCGGCGCGATCAGGTCGAGGATGTCCAGATCCTCCTCGCTGTGGCGGATCTCGGTGCGACGCGCGTCGCCGTACTCCTCGCGGATGCTGACCAGCTCCTCGCGAATCACCTGCAACAGCACGTCGGGATTTTCGAGAATCCGGATCAGTCCGGAAATCGCCTCCAACAACTGCTTGTACTCTTCGGTGAGCCGCTCCTGCTCCAGGCCGGTGAGGCGGTGCAGACGCATTTCCAGGATCTGCGTGGCCTGCACTTCGGTCAGTTGATAGCCGCCAGCGCCCAAGCCGACCCCGCTGGGCAGATCGTCCGGGCGCGATGCCTCCGCCCCGGCCGCGCTCAGCAAGGCACCGACCAGACCCGGTTGCCAGGTTTTGGCCAGCATGCGTTCGCGTGCTTCGGTCGGGTTCGCCGAGGTCTTGATCAGCTCGATCATCTCGTCGATGTTGGCCAACGCAACGGTCAGGCCTTCGAGGATATGCGCGCGCGCGCGCGCCTTGCGCAGTTCGAAGATGGTGCGGCGGGTGACCACCTCGCGGCGGTGACGGACGAACGCCTCCAGCATCTGCTTGAGATTGAGCAACTGCGGACGGCCATCGACCAGCGCCACCATGTTGATGCCGAACACCGACTCCATCTGGGTCTGCTGGTACAGATTATTCAGCACCACGTCGGCGGCTTCGCCACGCTTGACTTCGATGTAAATGCGCATGCCGTCCTTATCGGACTCATCGCGCAATTCGCTGATGCCCTCCAGCTTCTTTTCCTTGACCAGTTCGGCGATCTTCTCGATCAACCGCGCCTTGTTGACCTGGTACGGGATTTCGGTGACGACAATCGCCTCGCGGCCATTGTCCTGGATTTCGATCTCGGCCCTGGCGCGCATGCGCACGCGGCCACGACCGGTACGGTAGCCGGCGATGATGCCGGCGGTGCCATTGACGATGCCGGCCGTGGGGAAATCCGGGCCGGGAATGTATTCCATCAATCCATCGACATCGATCTGCGGGTTGTCGATCAGCGCGATGCAGGCGTTGATCGACTCGCTCAGATTATGCGGCGGAATGTTGGTCGCCATGCCCACGGCGATACCCGCCGAGCCGTTGACCAACAGATTCGGAAAGCGCGTCGGCATGACCGACGGCTCCTGCTCCTTCTCGTCGTAGTTAGGCTGGAAATCGACGGTTTCCTTGTCGATATCGGCAATCAACTCGTGGGTGAGCCGCGACATCCGAGCTTCGGTGTAACGCATCGCCGCAGCGGAATCGCCATCGACCGAACCGAAGTTGCCCTGCCCGTCCACCAGCATGTAGCGCAGCGAGAACGGCTGCGCCATGCGCACCAGCGTGTCGTACACCGACTGGTCGCCGTGCGGGTGGTATTTACCGATGACGTCGCCGACGATGCGCGCCGACTTGTAATAGGGCTTGTTGCTGTGCGCGCCCAGCTCGTTCATTGCGAACAACACGCGGCGATGCACCGGCTTGAGGCCATCGCGCGCATCCGGGAGCGCACGCCCCACGATCACGCTCATGGCGTAATCGAGGTAGCTCTTGCGCATCTCGTCTTCCAGGTTGACCTGGATGATTTCCTTGGCCGATTCTGCCATTCTGATTCCGAAAGTCTGGTGGCGGATCGACCATGCCTCCGGCCTGCGGCAAGCAGAGCTGCCGGTGCCGAACGCCGAGGACACGCAGCGGTCGATCTAACCGCCGGATTCTATCACGGCGGGCGTCCCGGTGCCCGGTTTTGTCGGCGCGAACAAGCACTTGCACGTGCTTGCCGGCGCGCCTGGAGGGGGAGCGCCCTGCCGAGTTCAGCCGCCGAAGGCCGCACGCATACGCGTACGGTCCGGGCGCTCGATCACCCCGCGCTCGGTGACGATGGCATCGATCAAGGCCGCCGGGGTCACGTCGAACACAGGGTTCCAGGCGGCGATGCCATCGGCCACGGTGCGCACGCCGCCGACACCGAACAACTCCCCCGGGTCGCGCTGCTCGATGTCGATCTGCGCGCCGTCGGCGGTGTCCATGTCCACCGTCGACGATGGCGCCACCACCATGAACTTGACGCCGTGATGGCGGGCGGCGATGGCGAGCTGATAGGTGCCGATCTTGTTGGCGGTATCGCCATTGGCGCAGATGCGATCGGCGCCAACGATCACCCATTGCACCGCCCCCGTCTTCATCAGGTGCGAGGCGGCGGAATCGGCGATCAGCGTCGCCTGAATTCCATCCTGCTGCAGCTCCCACACGGTCAAGCGCGCGCCCTGCAACCACGGCCGGGTTTCGCCGGCGAATACCTTGGCGATCCGCTGCTGGGCGACGCCAGCGCGGATGACACCCAAGGCGGTGCCGAAGCCGGCAGTCGCCAGCGAACCGGTATTGCAATGGGTCAGCACCCCGCTACCGGACGCGATCAGTCCGGCGCCGAGCGCCCCCATCTTGCGGTTGGCGGCAAGGTCTTCCTCGGCGATGGCCTGCGCTTGGCGCGCGAGTACGCCGCGCCAATCGCCACCGGCCGTGCCTAGCACCCTGCGCATGCGTGCCAGCGCCCAAGCCAGGTTCACGGCTGTTGGACGCGCGGCATTGAGCCGTTGCAACGCAGGTTCAAGCGCGAGCAGCGCCTCGGCGCCGGTCTCGGCCTGCACCGCGTGCGCTGCCAGCACCGCTCCCCAGCCGGCAGCAATACCGATCGCCGGCGCACCACGCACCGCCAGCGTATGGATCGCCTCGGCGACCTGATCGCTGTCAGTACAACGCACGTGCTCCACAGCAAAAGGCAATTTGCGCTGATCCAGCAGTTCCAGCGCATCGCCCGTCCACAAAATCGGGCGGATATGGTCGTAGCGTGCGTAATCAATGGCGACAGAGGCGTTCATCGCACCATTGTAACCGTCTGGCCCTGCCCGCTTGCCGGATCCACGCACGGGCAAGGCTCAGTTGACAGTGAACTCCGCGCGACAGCCCTTGTCGACCCAAATGCCATCGCGATCCCACCCCCAACTGTCGTCCTGCACGCAGGGCGAACCAGAAAGTTGGCGAAGCAACTGCGCCGAGTCCTCGATACTGGCCCCACAACGCCTGTGCGCATGCCCCTTGGATTCACATAACACCACACGCGCACCCGGTGGGAAACCGGAGCCGTCGCTGGCGCCGATCTCGAATTCGCCCCGGCACCCGCGCGCAACCCAGATCTCGTTACGCCCCACGCCCCAACTGCGTTCTTTCTGGCAAGGCATGGAGGAGAGTTGCCGCATCAGCCGTACCGGTGCCCCGTGCAGCATCACCGGGCAACTCTCGACCCGACCGCTGGACTCGCAATGCAGCAGACGACGCATGGCGCTGTGGTGCGGTTGTTCGGATGGAATGGAAAGAAATTCGGCGCGGCAGCTCTGCGTCACCCACACGCCGGTGGCGTCCACTCCCCACTCGCTGCCGCGGATGCAATCGTTGTCGGAAAGTTGCCGCACCAATTGCACTCCCTGCGCGGTGGGCATCGCGCAATGCGTCCAGAGCATGTCGCGCGATTCGCAGCGCACCACGGCCTCGGCATAGGCATCGCCCGTGGCGTTCTGCTGCGCCGCCACGGGCGATACGCTCACAGCCAATGCCAGCCAACAGCCACCCGCGAGCCCGTAAGACCATTTCATACTTGGCTGTGCACCTCTGCCTAGGAACCTGAACATCGGAGACAACACGGTCTACATGCTAGCGCATGCCCGGCCCGATCAGACCATCATCGACATGGACAGCGCAATCGCATCCGGATATTGCCCATGACCATCGGCTCAGGCATGGGCGAAATCGTAAGCGAGTACCGCACCGATCTGCGTCGTGCCGCACATCGCCATCAACAAACGATCCACACCAACCGCCACACCTGCACAATCGGGTAAGCCCGGTAAGGCCTGCAACAACCGCTCGTCCAGCGGCGGCAGCGGCATGCCGCGCGCATGGCGCACCGCGTGGTCGCGTAGGAAGCGCCTGCGCTGCTCGCTGGCGTCATTGAGTTCGTGATAGCCGTTGGCTAGTTCGTAGCCGCCCAGGTAGAGCTCGAAACGCTCGGCGACCGGCGGAATGTCATCGCGCACGCGCGCCAAGGCACACTGGCTGGCCGGCCAATCGTACACCACGGTGATGCGATCAGACGGGAATTCAGGTTGCAACCGATGGGTCATCAACAGATCCAGCCAGTCGTCGCGATTCAAGCCCTGCGCATCGATGCGGATCTCGCACAACGGCTGTTGCAGTGCTTCCAGTGACGCGACGAACGGATCCAGGCCCAGCGTTTCCAGAAACAGCTGCCGATAGCTGAGCACCTGCAACGACGCACTGCGCGCGACCAAGGCCAGCGCTGCGCGCACCAGCGCCACGGTTTCCTCGACCAGTTGCAAATGGTTCCAGCCGATCCGGTACCACTCCAGCATGGTGAATTCGGGATTGTGGCGACCGCCCGCCTCGCCATTGCGAAATACCCGGCCCAGTTCGTAGCAATCGCCAACGCCGGCGGCCAGCAAGCGCTTTAGCGGATACTCGGGCGAGGTGCGTAACCAGCGCAGTGCTGCGCCGGCATCGACATGGCCACTGAAGCGGGTCTGGAAACTCTCGATATTCGGTTCGGTATTACCGGCCACCGACAAAATCGGCGTCTCCAGCTCAAGCACGTCGCGGGCGGCGAAGAAACGGCGGATGCAGGCATTGAGCGCGGCGCGCAGCCGCAGCGCAGTCAGGTCGACGGGCGTCCCGACGGCGACCGGTGGCGCGAGTGGATTCATCCCTGCTCCTCGTGTTCGGCCAGGAACGCCAGCAGTTGCACCTCATCCCAGACCGCCACGCCCAGTTCCTGCGCCTTGTCCAGCTTGGAGCCGGCCTCGCTACCGGCGACGACGAAGCTGGTCTTCTTCGACACGCTGCCGGCGACCTTGGCTCCGAGGGCTTCCAGCCGCGCTTTTGCCGCATCGCGAGTGAGTTGCGTCAGGCTGCCGGTCAGCACGGCGGTCTGTCCGTCCAGTGGACCGGCGTGGCGCGTCGATTGTTGCGGCGCGGCATCGAGCAGGCGTCGCATCGCGGCCTCCGCCTCCAGCAACGCCTGCCGCTGCGCAGGATCGGCCAGATAGGCGGCCAGATTGGCCGCGCCCGCCGCGGACAGTCCCGCGCCGGTCCAGCCGCTTTCGTTGGCGCGCAGCAACGCATCCAACGTGCCATACGTGGCCGCCAAACGCTGCGCGCTCTTATCGCCGAGCTTGTCCACCGGCAGTGTGCCGAGCAGGTGCGCCAGATCCAGGCGTTCGCGCAGTGCTGCGGGCGGACGGCCTTCGTCGGCAAAGCCAATCCCGGCTGCGATCAAGGCATCTACTACAGCGGCGTTGCCTGGCTGTTCGAAGAACGTGGCGATCGCACGGGCAACCTCGCCACCGATATCCGGCAGCGCCTGCAACACCGCCGCCGGAGTACTGCGCACGAACGCCAGCGATCCCAGCCAGTAGGCCAACGCCTTGGCGGTGGTTTCGCCAAGATGCGGGATACCCAGCGCGAACAGAAAACGCGGCAACGTGGTGGCGCGACTGGCATCGATGCCGGCGAGCAGATTCTCCGCCCACTTCGTCGCCAACTTGCCACCGAGGTCCACCGTCAAGTGCGTGCGCAGGAAATCGGCATGCCGCCATCGCGGCGCCTGCTGCGCCAACGCGGCGCGACCGGCGGCATCGAGCACCAGCGCTCCCTTACTCTCCTCCACCGCCAGCAGCAGATCGGCGGCGCTGGCCGCATCCAGCGCCGCCTTCATCCGCACCAAATCTTCCACGCGCAACGCGTACAGGTCGGCCAGCGACTGCACGAAGCCGAATTCGACCAGCGCATCGGCCTGGCGTTCCCCCAGGCCTTCGATGTCCAGTGCGCGACGCGAAGCGAAATGGCGTACCGCTTCCTTGCGCTGCGCCGCGCACGCCAGGCCACCGCTGCAACGCCAGGCCACAGCATCGTCTTCCTTGACCAGCTCCGAACCACACACCGGACATGCCGCCGGCATCGTCCATGGGCACGTGTCAGGTGGGCGACGTGCTTCGATCACCCGCACCACTTCGGGAATCACATCGCCGGCGCGGCGCACGATCACCGTGTCACCGACACGCACGTCCAGCCGCGCGATCTGGTCGGCATTGTGCAAGGTCGCATTGGTGACGATGACCCCGGCGACCTGCACCGGCTCCAAGCGTGCCACCGGAGTGGCGGCACCGGTGCGGCCGATCTGCACCTCGATCGCGCGCAGCACGGTGGACTGCTCCTGCGCCGGAAACTTGTGCGCCAGCGCCCAGCGCGGCGCGCGCGCGACGAAACCCATCGCCGCTTGCTGGTCGTAGTCGTCGAGTTTGTAAACCACCCCATCGATGTCGTAGGGCAAGCCATCGCGCAGCGCACCGATGCGGCGAAAATAGGCAATCAGGCCATCGAAGCCGGTCGCGGTATCGGCTTGCGGCGCCACCGGGAACCCATAGCGGCGCAGTAACTGCAGGGTCTGCGAATGGGTTTCGGGCAGTTCCAGGCCACGCACCTGGCCTACCGAATAGGCGAAGAATGCCAGCGGTCTACGCCGGGTCACCGCTGGATCGAGTTGGCGCAACGAACCGGCAGCGCCGTTGCGTGGGTTGGCCAGCAGTTTTTCGTTGCGCTCCAACGCGCGTGCGTTCCACGCGGCGAACGCGGCACGCGGCATGTAGATTTCCCCACGTACTTCCAGTACCGCCGGCATCGGCATGCCAAGCTCGCGCAACCTCAGCGGGACCGAACGTACCTGACGCAGGTTCGCGGTGACGTCCTCGCCCGTGCTGCCGTCGCCACGCGTGGCGCCCTGTACGAACACGCCGTCCTCGTAGCGCAGGCTGATCGCCAGGCCATCCAGCTTCGGCTCGACCGAGAAGACCGGCGCGGCCAACTCCAGTTCGCGCTCGATGCGGCGCTCGAAATCGGCAACTTCGGCAAAGCGGATGCGGTCGTCGGCATCCTCGGCCACGCCGGGAGTTTCGAACGCATTGGCCAGCGACAGCATCGGAATCGCATGGCGCACTTCGGGAAAGCCGCTATCCGGTCGCGCACCGACGCTGCGGGTCGGTGAATCCTCGCGCGCCAACGCCGGATGCGCGGCCTCCAGCGCCTCCAGTTCGCGCATCAGCGCGTCGTACTCGGCATCAGGAATGGCAGGGTCGGCCAGGACGTAGTAGCGGTGATTGGCATCCTCCAGTTGACTGCGCAGTTCGGCGACGCGTTGCTGAGGAGTGGGTGTGACAGTCATGCGTGGCGGGAACGGGATAACCAAGAGAGGGGGCGATAGTAGCTGGCGCGTCGGCATGGCGGAACGTTCGGCAAACCGAAACACCGGACACGGAGCCGGCAAAAACCCGATTGCCGTGCTTGATCGATAGCATGACGCTCCTTGTTCAGGATGGCGCGTTGGGTGCTCGCAGTTGCATCGGATCCGCATTGGGCATCCACGCGGCAGGTAAAACCGCCGAAGTCCGGTTCAATCAAGGCAGGCCCGCTCGCAATGAGATGGGCACCAAGGACTGAAGCGATGTCCGTTCTGCGAACTCGACTTCATCAGTGCACCTCTGGTTACCCTAGGATGAATGGAGCGTTGGCGTTACCCCCTTCGCCCTGGAGCATCTAGTGTCCTTACCGGTATCGCGTCGTTCGTTTCTGTCTCTCGCCACCTCTGGTCCGACGCTCGGTGCCGTGGGCCTGGCCCCAACAGCCGAGGCGGCTCGGCGCAAGCTCTCTGCCGCAGCGGCCACAACCAGCGTAGCACCGGCCACCGGGACGGTGTATCTGAACTTCAACGAATGCCCACTCGGCCCCTCGCCTGCCGCACTGGAGGCCGTGCAAGCGATCCTGCCACGCGCCGGCCGCTACCTGTTGGAGTTGTCCGACACGCTGGTCACCGCATTCGCTGGCCAAGCACATTTACCCAGCGACCACGTGGCGGTCTATCCAGGGTCCAGCGAAGCACTGGCGCGCGCCGCACGCGCGTTCACCTCCGCGCGCGCCAGCGTGGTGGTGGCCGATCCGACGTTCGAGACGGTGGCCGATGTCGCCGCTGCGCAAGGTGCGCCGGTGCGGCGGGTGACGTTACGCGCCGACGGCGCACACGACGTCAAGGCCATGGCCGGCGCCGATCCGAACGCCGGGCTGATCTATCTGTGTAATCCGAACAATTCGACCGGCTCGATCACCCCGCGTGCCGAGATCGAATGGCTACTGCACAACAAGCCCGCTTCCAGCGTGCTATTGGTCGACGAAGCCTATTTCCACTACAGCGAACAGCCATCGGTGATCGACCTGATCGACCAGCGCCAGGATCTGCTGGTGCTACGGACTTTCTCCAAGATCTACGGTATGGCCGGCCTGCGCCTGGGCCTGGCGGTCGCTTCGCCAGGGCTGCTCGGCAAGCTCGCCGGCTTCGGCCAAAACCCGGTGGCGATCACCGCAGCGGCGGCGGGCATCACCAGTTTGAGCGATGGGCAATTGGTGCAGGTACGGCGTGCCGAAAACGCACGCATCCGCGACGCCACCATCGCCTGGCTGAAGAGCAAGGGCTACGCCTGTTTACCCTCGCAGGCCAACTGTTTCATGGTCGACGTCAAGCACGATGGCAAGGCCTTCGCGGCGGCGATGGCCAATCACGAGGTGATCGTGGGGCGCACCTGGCCGAGCTGGCCGACGCGCGTGCGCGTGATCGTCGGCACCGAGGCGGAGATGCTGCGCTTCCGCGATGCGTTCATGCAGGCACGCAAGTAACTCGGCACGGCAGGCAAGATCGTGTTCGCCCGCAATGGCGGATCGGTCCAATGTCGCGGTCGCGGCCGTGGCGCCAGCAAACACGACAGTGCCACACGCGCCAGGCGAAGCCTCAGAAGCTCGCCGTTGCCCAGCGCCTACCAGCGCGGGGTCTTGGTCAGCGGCGGCGCTTGGTGTTGGCGATCGTAGGCACGCAGATCGTCGCGAATGTGGGCGATACGCTGGCGACCAAGCGCATTGCGGCTATCGTCCAGGACCACGCCGTCGAGTAGTTCGCCCATGCGCTGCACGGTCGGCAGCATCTTCTCCCAGGCATCGAGCGCGGTCAGCGGTGCCGGCAAGGTGAGGAAGAAGGCAATCGCCGGGGTCTGCATCTCGCGGATGTTGGCCATATCGAAACTGCCTGGCTTCATGATGCTCGCCATGCTGAAGATGGGACCACGCTCTGGATGGCCTTCGACCAGACGGTGGAACACGTCCATGTGCCCGAACACCAGCCCGGTCTTCTCGGCGGCGACCACGATGTCCTCGCCGCGCAACATCTGGCCGGCACGCGCGGCGACATACAGCGAGACGATCTTGTCGAAATCCTGGCTCGGCCGTTTGCCGAGTTCGGTCCCCAGTGATTCGACCGCCGGCAGGCCCAATTCGGATTGGCGCGCCTGACCATCCAGATCGGCATCGGACAGCGCGGTGTCGCCGAGGGAGGGCTCGCGGCGCGGGCTGGCAGGGTCGTTCGCTTCCACGCGCCGGCCCTGGCTCGGTTTCTTCGGACGACCGAACACAAAGATCGCCGCAATCAACAGCAAACCAACAGCGAGGATGCCGATGCGTAGCATTGCCATGTCGGACATTCAGGGGGTACTCCGGCAAGGGTGCACAGAAATGTAAAGTCGCTTTAGCATGTCACGTCAGGCCGCGCCCGCCAAACGCGCGGCCTCTTCCAAGTCCACGCTGACCAGGCGGCTGACGCCCGGTTCGCGCATGGTGACACCGCTGAGCTGGTGCGCCGCTTCCATCGTCGCCTTGTTGTGGCTGACGAACAGGAACTGCACTTTTTCGCTCATTTCCTTGACCATCGCCGCCAGACGGCCGACGTTGGCCTCGTCCAGTGGCGCGTCGACCTCGTCGAGCAGGCAGAACGGCGCGGGATTGAGCTGGAAAATCGCGAACACCAGCGCCACGGCGGTCATCGCCTTCTCGCCACCGGACAACAGCGAAATGCTGGACACCCGCTTGCCTGGCGGCCGCGCCATGATGGCCACGCCGGTGTCGAGCAGGTCTTCGCCGGTGAGTTCCAGATAGGCATGGCCGCCGCCGAACAGGCGCGGATACAGCGCCTGCACACCGGAATTGACGCGATCAAAAGTATCCTTGAAGCGGCCACGGGTCTCGCGGTCGATCTTGCGGATCGCTTCTTCCAGCGTTTCCAACGCCGTGTTCAGGTCCACATCCTGCGCTTCCAGGTACTCCGCGCGCTGCGCGGCCTCGCCGTATTCGCTGATCGCTGCAAGGTTGACCGGTTCCAACCGGCGCATGCGCGCATCGATCTGCTGCACCGCCTGCTCCCATTCGCTGGGATCGGCATGTTCGGGCAAGCCATTGATGACGTCTTCCAGCACGAAGCCGGCCTTGACCACCGCCTCTGACAGTTGCTCGGCATTGAGCACCAGTGCCTGCTGATCGAGTCGGCGCTGGGCGATACGCTCGCGCTGCGCCAAGGCGTGTTCGTCGCGCTGCTGGCGGGTCTGCTCCAACCCACGCAGTTCGTTGTCGATTCCATCCAACTGCGCGCGCGCCTCGCCCAGCACGCGGTCGGTGCGCACGCGCTCGCTCAGCGCGGCCTGGTGTTCGGCTTGCAGCGCCTGCACCGGCGAGTCGCCTTCATTGAGTTGTGCGCTGAGTTCGCCCAGGCGCGTATCCAATTGCCCACGCTGGTTGCCCATGCGCTCCAGCGCCTGACTGAGCGAGGCGATCTGGGTACGCTGCGATTCCAACGTCAGCGCCAGTGCGTGCGAAGCCTCGCGCACCCGGCGAGCGGCGTCACGGGCCAGATCCCGCGCTTCGGTGAGTTGGCGGCGCTCGCTTTCCAGCGCCTGCCGGAGCGACTCCAGGTCGCCCATGCTGGTCACCGCGTCTTCCAGCTTGGAGCGCGCCTCGCGCGCCTGCGCGCGGCTGGTGTCCAGGGTTTCCAGCAACTGTGCGATTTCGATCTCGATCCGCTCGATGCGGGTACGCGCGGCATCGACCTTGCCTTGCTGGCTCTGCAATTGCCCGGCCAGCTCGGAAACGCTGCGATGGGCCAGGTACAACTGGCGCTGCGCGTCCTCACGCTGCTGCTCGCCAGCCAGCAACTGGTCGCGTAAATCCGCCAGACGCCGCTCCAATTCGGCTTCGCGGTCCTGCAACGCGTCGATCTGCCCGCGCAAGGTCTGGATCTGACGTTCGCGCAGCAGCGCGCCCTGCTTGGCGGCGCCGGAGCGCGACACACGCAGCCAGCCATGTCCCAGACGCGCGCCATCGCGGGTGATGATCGCATCGCCCTCGCTCAGTTGCGGCAAGAGCGCGCGCGCGGCGACCAGATCCTCCGCCGCGTGCAGGCGCGCCAGCAGTCGGCGGATCGCCAGCGGCCCCTGCACCTTGCACGCCAACGAGGTCGGTGCGAATTGTGCGGCGCTCGCGTCATCGCTGACCAGGGCGATGCGGCCCTCGCCGAGTTCGCTCAACGCATCGACCAAACTCTCCGGCGCTTCCACCAGCACGCCTTCGATCAACTGCCCGAGCGCGCTTTCGACCGCGTTCTCCCAGCCGCTTTCCACGCTGAGTCGCTCGCCCACGCGCGCCGCCGAATCCAGCCCGCGCGCCTGCAGCCACGCCACCGCAGCGCCCTGTTCCTGGCCCAAGGCAGCCTGCTGCAAGGTTTCCAGCGACGACAAGCGACCGCGCGCAGCCTGCGCCTGCTTGCGCACGTCGGCCAGTTCCGTCTGCGCGCTACGCTGCTGCTCCTGTAACGCCGCCACCGCCTGCTTGCGCGCCTCGACCTGCTCATTCAGACCATCCAGGGCGGCACGTTGGGTCTCGTGCTGTAATTGCAGTTGCTCGAAGGCCTCCGCCAGCGCATCCAGGTCCAACCCGGCGCGTTCGGTCGATAGCGCTTCGCGGCGGCGCTCGGCCTCCAGCGACTGTCGGTCCAGATAATCGACACGGGTGCGCTCCACCTCGCCGGCACGCGAAGCCTCGGCGGTATGCCGTTGATGCGATTCCCAGCGCTGTTGCCAGTCGGCCAGGCGCGCTTCGGCATCGCGTAGAGCGTCCTGCTTGTAGGTGTTGTCTTCCTGCAGTTGTTCCAACTGGGGGCCAGCAACATCCACCGATTCGCGTAGCAACGCTAGCTTGGCCTCATCGCTGCCGATGTGCTGACCGAGTTCGGCCAGCGCCAGTTGCGCCTCGTCGCGCGCCTTGTGCAAGCGTTGCGAGAGATCGCGCTGGTGCTGAATCTGCTGTTCGATCCGGGCCAAGGTGCTGCCGACCTTGTAGACCTCGGCTTGCGCGGTGCTGAGCGCCTCGGCGGCTTCTTCGCGACGCACGCGCCCGGTCTCGATGCGCGCTTCGGCATCGCGTTGTTCGGCGATCAGTTGCTGCAGCCGGGTTTCCTCCTGATCCAGCGCCTCGCGCAGCCCCTGCAGACGTCCGTCCAGACCGCGGTACCCCAGTGCTTTCCATTGCGCATCCTTGATCCGCCGCTCTTCCTGCAACGCCTGATATTGCTCGGCCTGACGCGCCTGACGTTTGAGATGTTCAAGTTGCTTGCCGATCTCTTCGCGCAAGTCGCCCAGGCGTTCAAGGTTCTCGCGGGTATGGCGGATGCGGGTCTCGGTTTCCTTGCGCCGCTCCTTGTATTTGGAGATGCCGGCGGCTTCTTCCAGGTACACGCGCAGGTCTTCCGGGCGCGCCTCGATGATCTGGCTGATCATGCCCTGTTCGATGATCGAATAGCTGCGCGGCCCCAGGCCGGTGCCCAGGAACAGATCGGTGATGTCGCGGCGACGACACTTGGTGCCGTTGAGCGAGTAGCTGCTGCTGCCATCGCGGCTGACCTGGCGCTTGACCGAGATCTCGTTGAACGCGGCGTACTCACCGGCGATGGTGTGATCGGAATTGTCGAAGATCAACTCGACCGTGGCCTGCGACACCGGCTTGCGCGCCGAGGAACCAGAAAAAATCACGTCGGTCAGCGAATCGCCGCGCAGACGGCTGGCCGAGCTTTCGCCCATCACCCAGCGCACCGCGTCGATGATGTTCGACTTGCCGCAGCCGTTCGGACCGACGATGCCGGTCATATTGGTCGGCAGGTGCAGCGTGGTCGGATCGACGAAGGACTTGAAGCCGGACAGCTTGATGGTCGACAGGCGCATGAGGCGGGGAATCCATGGCAAGTGCTGCCGGCATCCCGACACGCGCTGCCGCTAATGAAAATCCAGGTAAAGTCCTACGTCCAACCGATTGATGCGCTTGCATCGACGGGCTGGAGACAGACGCGGGCCACTGAGTATAGCGGCCCCTGCGCACGGTGGGGCCAGCGGCATCGGAAAGGCCCCAACCTGGGCCAGCCTTGGGCACCACCGCACATGCGGATCCAGAAACGACACGGGCACCTTGCGGTGCCCGTGTCGGTGAAACCAGGTACGGCGATCAAGCTTCCGCTTCGACCACGACCTTGACTGTGGTTTCCACATCGGCGTGCAGGCGCACCAGCACCTCGTATTCGCCGATATTGCGGAACGCGCCTTCGCCCAGCACCACTTCGCCCTTCTCCAGCGGCATACCCGCTGCGGTGAAGGCCTCGGCGATATCGCGCGGGCCGACCGAGCCGTACAGCTTGCCTTCGGTGGAGGCGTTGGCCTTGACTGTCACGCTGGCACCTTCCAGCTTGGCAGCGCGGGCGTTGGCGTCGTCGTGGATGGCCTTGGCCTTGGCTTCGTATTCGGCGCGCTTGGCTTCGAATTCGGCGATGTTGGCGGCGGTGGCCGGCACCGCCTTGCCCTGCGGCACCAGGTAGTTGCGGCCGTAACCCGGCTTGACGTCGACTTTGTCGCCGAGGCCGCCCAGGTTGGTGACTTTCTGCAGAAGAATCAATTGCATGGGATTGCTCCGTTATTCGTTAGCGGTGGCATGCGGCCACCGCAACGCGTGCTGTCCGAATAGGACGGGATTGGATTGCACGGAGTCGGCCATGTCCCCGACCGACACCCGGCTGTTGTTTCGCTCGCCGCACACGCAAATGCGTGCGCTTGCGAACGACTCGGATCAAACGTCGTGGTTGTCCGTGTACGGGATCAGCGCCAGGAAACGCGCACGCTTGACCGCCGTGGCCAGCTGACGCTGGTACTTGGACTTGGTGCCGGTCACGCGGCTCGGCACGATCTTGCCGTTCTCGGTGAGGTACTGGCGCAGGGTGTTGAGATCCTTGTAGTCGATCTCTTTGACGCCCTCGGCGGTGAATTTGCAGAATTTGCGACGACGGAAGAACTTGGACATGGACGTGCTCCTTAGGCGGCTTCGACGGCGTCGCCGTCGGCTTCGTTGGCGGTGGCGGATACATCGCCATCGTCGTCGTCGCGACGACGACGCTCACCACGGTCGGGCTTGTCGCCCTTCTCGTCCTTGCTCTTCATGATCAGCGACTGCTCGGTGTCGGCAGCATCGCGCTTGATCGCCAGGTGACGCAGCACGGCGTCGTTGAAGCGGAAGCTTTCGAGCAGCTCGCTCAGCACAGCCTGATCCACTTCGATGTTGAGCATGACGTAGTGCGCCTTCACCAGGTTCTGGATCGGGTAGGCCAACTGCCGACGGCCCCAGTCTTCCAGACGGTGAATGGTGCCGCCGCCATTCTCGACCAGCGACTTGTAGCGCTCGATCATGGCGGGGACTTGCTCGCTCTGGTCCGGATGGACCAGGAACACGATTTCGTAATGACGACTCATGTGGTTGCACCTTTCGGATGTGGCCCGAGGGCCGGTCAGCCCCCCGCAGGTGGCGGTGGAGCAAGGGTTCCCGCCTCAATCGACGCAGGAAGCCAGAAATTATGGCAGTCTCCTTCGCGAATGACAAGGTCACGCGCCCGCGACGCTCGCCCTGCTCCGCTTCATCTATCGTCTTGCATCACTCCCACAGAGCATCGACTCCAGGTCCGGCGGCGGGCAGTGGCGATTCTGCGACACTAGCGCAATGTTACCGCCAACATTCGCCTCCACGGCCCTCGGCGCAACCCGGCACTCAATCATGTCGTGCCGCTGCGGCAGGCGCTGGAACTCCTGCCGTCTCAAACGATGAACGCGCAGTCGCAGAGCGCCGCCTGCTTGAGCGTGGGTCAGCCATTGCGGCTGTCGTTAGCGCCGGAATTGCTTTCAGCCACACGCAGTGCCCACCGCCATTTGCTCGATGATGGCACGGCGCTGTACCTGTTGGGGTTCGATGCCACGCAGTTCGATCCACAGGCTTTCGCGGCAATGGCGATCGCCTGCCCGGACAGCATTGCCCGCAGCGTGCGCAAGCGTCAGGCCGAGTTTCTGTTCGGCCGTCTGGCCGCGCGATTGGCGCTGCAAGAGGTGCTGGGGTCTGCACAAGCGCAGGCAGACATTGCAATCGGCGCGACGCGCGCACCCTGCTGGCCTGCCGGTAGCCTGGGCAGCATTTCCCATTGCGACGAGTACGCGGCCGCCATCGCCGTGGCGGCCAGCACCCGCCAAGGCGTCGGCATCGACCTGGAACGCATGATCGCGCCTAGCGCACGCGCGGCATTGCTGAGCATCGCCATCGATGCCGACGAAGCGGCGCGTCTGGCAAAGGCGGCCGACGCGCAGTGGTCGCACGACCTGCTGCTGACCGCACTATTTTCGGCCAAGGAGAGCTTGTTCAAAGCCGCCTACGGCGCGGTTGGACGCTACTTCGACTTCAGCGCGGCACGCCTGTGCGACATCGACCTGGCACGGCAACGCCTGCATCTGCGCCTCACCGAAACACTCTGCGCGCAATTCGTGGCCGCGCAAGTGTGCGAAATCAGCTTCGCGCGCCTGTCGCCAGAGCTGATATTCACCCACTACGCTTGGTGAGAGACGAACCGTCATGCCCGCCAGCGGCGGCGCATCACACTCAGGACGCCGCGTGCGCCACGTCGGTGGTGAAGCTCTCGCCGCAGCCACACTCGGCTGTGGCATTGGGATTGCGGAATACGAAGGTCTCGCCCAGGCCCTGCTTGGCGAAGTCGATTTCGGTGCCATCGACCAAGCGCAGGCTGGCGGCATCGACATAAATGCGCACCCCGTCCTGCTCGAACACCGCATCGTCCGTGCGCGCCTCGCGCGCCAGATCGGTCACGTGCCCCCAACCGGAACAGCCGGTGCGCACCACGCCGAAACGTAGCCCCAGCGCACCGGGAGTCTGGGCAACGAAACGCTGCACACGGGCAAACGCGGCGGGGGTGAGGCGGATGGCCATGGCGAACGACTCCAACGACTGCGATAGGACATTATACGGCCGATGCCCGCGACGCCTCGCAAGCGCAACGCTCCAGCCAGTACACTTGTTCATTCCATATCGAGCCGCTGCGGCGAGGATTCAAGTCATGACGGTGGTGAGCGTTGAACATGCGCTGACGGGGAAGATCCCGGTCGGCGGCGAAGTGACCGTCCGCGGCTGGGTCCGTACCCGTCGCGATTCCAAGGCGGGGCTGTCCTTCGTCAATGTCAGCGACGGTTCCTGCTTCGCGCCGATCCAGGTGGTGGCTCCGGCCGAATTGCCCAACTACGAATCGGAAGTCAAGCGACTGACCGCCGGCTGCGCGGTGATCGCGCGCGGGCATCTGGTCGCCTCGCAAGGCCAGGGCCAAAGCTTCGAGATCCAGGCCGCGAGCATCGAAGTATTGGGCTGGGTCGAAGATCCGGAGACCTACCCGATCCAACCCAAAGCGCATTCGCTGGAATTCCTGCGTGATGTGGCGCACCTGCGCCCGCGCACCAATCTGTTCGGCGCGGTGACCCGGATCCGCAACTGTCTGGCGCAAGCGGTACACCGCTATTTCCACCAGAACGGCTACCACTGGATCAGCACGCCGATCATCACCACCTCCGACGCCGAGGGCGCCGGACAGATGTTCCGCGTCTCCACCCTGGACCTGGCCAACCTGCCACGCGACAGCAAGGGGCAGGTCGATTTCGGTCGCGACTTCTTCGGTAAGGAAACCTTCCTGACCGTCTCCGGCCAGCTCAATGTCGAGGCCTACTGTCTGGCGCTGAGCAAGGTTTACACCTTCGGCCCGACCTTCCGCGCCGAGAACAGCCATACCACCCGCCATCTGGCCGAATTCTGGATGATCGAGCCGGAGATCGCCTTCGCCGATCTGGCCGAAGACGCGCGGGTCGCCGAAGATTTCCTCAAATTCCTGTTCCGCGCGGTGTTGGAGGAGCGTGGCGACGACCTGGCATTCCTTGCCGAACGTGTCGACAAAACCGCCATCAGCAAGCTGGAGACGTTCGTCAATTCGCCGTTCGAGCGCATCGAATACACCGATGCGATCGGCCTGCTGCAACGGTCCGGGCAGACGTTCGAGTTCCCCGTGGAATGGGGCCTGGATCTGCAGACCGAGCACGAGCGCTGGCTGACCGAGCAACACGTCGGCCGCCCGGTGGTGGTGACCAACTATCCCGAGCACATCAAAGCTTTCTACATGCGCCTGAACGAGGACGGCAAGACCGTGGCGGCGATGGACGTGCTGGCCCCGGGCATCGGCGAGATCATCGGCGGCAGCCAGCGCGAAGAGCGCCTGGATGTGCTGGATACGCGCATGCTGCAATTCGGCCTGGACCCGCAGCACTACGGCTGGTATCGCGACTTCCGCCGCTACGGCACGGTGCCGCATGCCGGCTTCGGCCTGGGCTTCGAGCGTCTGGTGGTCTACGTGTGCGGCCTGAGCAACATCCGCGACGCCATTGCCTACCCGCGCGCGCCGGGTAGCGCTGAATTCTGAGGCCATTGGGAGAGGACGCGCCATGATCCTGTTCTTCGCGCTGTGTTTCGTCGGCGTGGCGATCGCCGGGGCCAGCGCGTTCCTGATCTTCTGGCCGTTGACCCTGGTGCACATCCGCGACCGCCACCGGCCACTGGTTGAGGCGTTCGGACAGGGCGCCTTTCTCAAGCCCATTGCGCTGGGCTGGCTACTGACCCGGCGCTATCGCCCGCTCGGCGACCGCGCGCTCTCCGGGTTGGCGACGCCGGCGTGGCTGTCGCTGCTGACCATCTTTTTCGGCCTGGGCATGGCGGCCATGCTCTGGCTGCTCTCCATGGTGACCCAATGACCTCAAACGACTCCACCCACGATCAGTGGTACCTGGCCAGCCTCGGCCGCCTGCTGGTGTGGGCGCGCCTGCGCGTGCGCGCTGCCGGCACCGCCGAGGTGCTGGACAGCGACGGCAACACCCTCAGCTACGACAGCGAAGACAGCGCGCGCGCCGCGCTGTTCGACGCCGAGTTCGTCGCCTTCGACGGCCTGGACGAGGACGACGCCCGAGCGCGCGGTTTCTCCCTGGAAGAGATATCGCCACCACAAGCCAAGGACGATGCCAGCCTGCGTGGGCGCATGACCCAGAGCCTGGGCGCGCGGGCCTAAACGCCAACGATGCACGTCCCACCCGCGTTCGCCGAAACCGATCTGCGCGCGCTCGACTGGCTGATCGCACACGATCCCTTTATCACCCTGGTGACCGTCGCCGACGGCCTGCCCTGTGCCACGCCCTTGCCGGTGCTGTACCACCGCGATGGCGCGCATCTGCTGATCGAAGGCCATTGGGCACGCGCCAATCCGCAGTCGCGGCATCGCGGACCGGCCCTGATGATCGTGCACGGCCCGCATGCCTATATCTCGCCGAGCTGGTATCCGGACAAGGAGGCGATGACACGAGTACCGACATGGAACTACGCCACCGCGCACTTGCATGGCTGCCTGCAAAGCAGCGACGAGGAAACGTTGCTGGCTGATGTGGTCGCGCGGCTGAGTGAATGCCACGAGCATGCACTGGGGAGCGACTGGCGCTATGAGCCCGACAACGACGCGCACAGACATATGTTGCGCGGCATCGTCGGCTTCCGTTTCGAGGTCGAACGCGTGGAGTTGAAACTCAAGCTCAATCAGAATCATCCCATCGTCAACCAGCAGGCTGTACATGACGCGTTACAGGCGCAGACCGATCCAAGTGCGCAGGCGGTGGCGGCGCTGATGCGTCAACGGTTGACGCCGGACTGAGCACCACATCGCTCAACCGCAGTGGCTGGCCGGTCCATATACTGGGTGGTCTGCGCGTGGCGAGCGCCGGCATGGCCGCCGTCCAGCGGCGACAATCCCTCGCGGATGGCATAGCGGGTCAATTGCGCGATGCTCTGCATGCCCAGCTTGAACATGATGTGCTCGCGGTGGGTACCGATCGTCTTGACACTGATATGCAGCCGCGCAGCGATGTCCTTGGTCGATAACCCCTCGGACAGCAATTGCACGATCTCGCGCTCGCGCGAGGTCAACAGTGTGTAAGCCGAGGCCGCATCGCCGGGCGGACAGCGGTATTCGCTGACCAGCGATTGCGACAGCGCCGGGCTGATGTACAACTGATCGTTTCTAACTTGCTGGATGGCACGCAGTAATTCGTGAAAGGTGCTGTTACGTGCCAGGTAGCCTTTGGCTCCGGCGTCGATGACCGCTCGCACGTTGGCTGCCGCATCGGAGGCGGCGATGCAGATCGCCTTGCTCTGCGGACTGCGTTGCAACAACCGACGCGTGGCTTCGATTCCATTCAAGCGGGCTGGCTACTGACCCGGCGCTATCGCCCGCTCGGCGACCGCGCGCTCTCCGGGTTGGCGACGCCGGCGTGGCTGTCGCTGCTGACCATCTTTTTCGGCCTGGGCATGGCGGCCATGCTCTGGCTGCTCTCCATGGTGACCCAATGACCTCAAACGACTCCACCCACGATCAGTGGTACCTGGCCAGCCTCGGCCGCCTGCTGGTGTGGGCGCGCCTGCGCGTGCGCGCTGCCGGCACCGCCGAGGTGCTGGACAGCGACGGCAACACCCTCAGCTACGACAGCGAAGACAGCGCGCGCGCCGCGCTGTTCGACGCCGAGTTCGTCGCCTTCGACGGCCTGGACGAGGACGACGCCCGAGCGCGCGGTTTCTCCCTGGAAGAGATATCGCCACCACAAGCCAAGGACGATGCCAGCCTGCGTGGGCGCATGACCCAGAGCCTGGGCGCGCGGGCCTAAACGCCAACGATGCACGTCCCACCCGCGTTCGCCGAAACCGATCTGCGCGCGCTCGACTGGCTGATCGCACACGATCCCTTTATCACCCTGGTGACCGTCGCCGACGGCCTGCCCTGTGCCACGCCCTTGCCGGTGCTGTACCACCGCGATGGCGCGCATCTGCTGATCGAAGGCCATTGGGCACGCGCCAATCCGCAGTCGCGGCATCGCGGACCGGCCCTGATGATCGTGCACGGCCCGCATGCCTATATCTCGCCGAGCTGGTATCCGGACAAGGAGGCGATGACACGAGTACCGACATGGAACTACGCCACCGCGCACTTGCATGGCTGCCTGCAAAGCAGCGACGAGGAAACGTTGCTGGCTGATGTGGTCGCGCGGCTGAGTGAATGCCACGAGCATGCACTGGGGAGCGACTGGCGCTATGAGCCCGACAACGACGCGCACAGACATATGTTGCGCGGCATCGTCGGCTTCCGTTTCGAGGTCGAACGCGTGGAGTTGAAACTCAAGCTCAATCAGAATCATCCCATCGTCAACCAGCAGGCTGTACATGACGCGTTACAGGCGCAGACCGATCCAAGTGCGCAGGCGGTGGCGGCGCTGATGCGTCAACGGTTGACGCCGGACTGAGCACCACATCGCTCAACCGCAGTGGCTGGCCGGTCCATATACTGGGTGGTCTGCGCGTGGCGAGCGCCGGCATGGCCGCCGTCCAGCGGCGACAATCCCTCGCGGATGGCATAGCGGGTCAATTGCGCGATGCTCTGCATGCCCAGCTTGAACATGATGTGCTCGCGGTGGGTACCGATCGTCTTGACACTGATATGCAGCCGCGCAGCGATGTCCTTGGTCGATAACCCCTCGGACAGCAATTGCACGATCTCGCGCTCGCGCGAGGTCAACAGTGTGTAAGCCGAGGCCGCATCGCCGGGCGGACAGCGGTATTCGCTGACCAGCGATTGCGACAGCGCCGGGCTGATGTACAACTGATCGTTTCTAACTTGCTGGATGGCACGCAGTAATTCGTGAAAGGTGCTGTTACGTGCCAGGTAGCCTTTGGCTCCGGCGTCGATGACCGCTCGCACGTTGGCTGCCGCATCGGAGGCGGCGATGCAGATCGCCTTGCTCTGCGGACTGCGTTGCAACAACCGACGCGTGGCTTCGATTCCATTCAAGCCCGGTAGCATCACATCCATCAGCACGATATCAGGATGCTGTTTGGTCACCAGTTGCACGCACTCCAGGCCGTCGGCGGCATCACCGACCACATCGATGTCCGGAGTATTTTTCAGCAGGGCTACCATCCCCTCCAACACAATGCTGCGTTCGGCGGCAATCACGATACGTGTTTTCATTCGTTACCTGTCTTGGCAATGGATCTCCAAACGCTCGCGAGCGCGTAACAACACGCGTCCCCTGCGCCACTTTTTCAACCGATGCGACAGTGTCATCCACGTCTACGTGGTGCCACCAGCTTGTCACGCCGGGCAATGGCGACCATCGGCTTCAAGCTGATATGGATGACGAGGACGACTGAACTTGTGCGAATCAGCGCATTCGTCTCGCTGTGTAGACACTATCGCCGATGGAACAACCGAAGTGCCACATGAAAATGCGCGTATCGCTGGCAATTAGGCATGGCATACATCCTGGTCATATACACCAGTATCGCGCGCACTCACTCCGCTGCAGGTGGTAACGGAAGTCGTGCGACTTCGTTTTGCAACATGGCGCGGGCGAAATCGGCAAGCCGTTGCTGGATCGTCGCAGGCGACATGCCCGTGTCGATCGACTGCTGCATGGCCATCAACTGCGCGGCCAACTCTCCCTGCCAGCGCATGCGTTCGTTATCGCCACTGGCACGCTGCACTTCCAATATGGCCTGTGCTTGTGCCGACGCATCGCCACGCACCAACGTCTCCATCGAATCAACCAGGCGTTGCAGCAATCGGTACACCGCTGTTGCGGAAAAACCACCCAACATCGCCATGGTCGGCTTGCCGAACGTGCGCATGCCGCCACTCTCGAAAAGATCCCGGGGCAACACTTCCACGAGGATCAAGCCGGCGATCAGGCCCAGAATCATGCGTGCGCCATAGGAGGCATCGTATTTGGGGTCGTAGGTGGCATTGGCGACGTAACGATGCACCTGGAACAACGAGGAAAACGAAGCGCCCAGACCAGCGCAGAACAACAGGAACAGGGCATTCCACAACAACACGCGGCCGGAAGATTCCAAAAAGCCAAGGCGCACGTTATCTGCGCTCACCTTGCTGGACAGCGCCGAGGCGACCAGAGCAAACAGAAAAAACAGCGACGTGACGGTCAACGCGCGCACCAGCGGCAACGGGCCGAGCAGACTCGCCCAATGCCGACGACGGCGCTCGGCATCGAGCAGAAACACCGCCTGCGGCGTCGCCGGACGGATGATCTGTGCAAGGCGTCGGTGCGTCAGCGCCAGTTCGTGCGCGTAATGTTCACTGGTCTCCATACCAGGCAAGGCGCTCTCCAGCAGGATCGACAGACGTGCGATCAATTCGGCAGGCACGGCCATGCCGTGCTCCAGCACATAGCGCGCCATCGCTTCGCACTCCACCCGCAGTTGCGCCAGGATGCCCGCAGGCGGCACCCGCGCAGGCTGGACACCGACTCCGGCCAACCAACGCCGCAGCGAGGCGGCCAGTGGCTTGATCCACACGCGCATTGCAAGACTCCTGGACAGAAATGCTGGTCGGCGGGTTGCCAAGCCCATCAATCTGTACTGGAGGCGTGCTCCAGCTTGCCCATTTCCACCGGCGCTCCTGCACGATCGTAGAGTTGCAGCAAGACCTGCCCATCTGGTGCTTTGCGCAGTTCAAGCGTGCCGTCGCTCAAACGTCGGCAATAGCCTGCATCGCTGGGATCAAGGGAATAGAGCCAGCGACCCTCGCCGGTTCCTGCGTAGCGTGCCTGCAGCATGCACAACCGTGGCTCGCGATAACGCAGCACGACCGTCGGCACACCAGGCGCCTGTGCTATCGCATTCACCGTCATCTGCACCTGCACCGAATCGCGACCGTTTTCTGGCTGTAGCGAGCCATACCACTGCCCCTGCAGCGGACTGGGTTGGCCCGGATCGGCATGCAGAACTACCGGCAATGATTGTCCATCAATGGACAGTCGCAAATCATCGCCAATGCGTTGCACGGTCAAGCGCTTGCCCATCATTTTGTCGCAATATGCACCGCCATTGATCGAATTCAGGGTGAAACTCCCCGCCTCGCGCGGCTGCACCTGCAACGCACAATTCAGCGGCGAACCGAAATTCAACAAGGACTTACCCCCCTGTTGCGTCAGGCGAACGGCCACCAGGCGCTGTGAATCGAGCGCAAGGCTGCCGCGCCATTCCCCGGCAGGCAGTGCATTGGCGGTTATTGCGGGGGTGGACGCCGACAGCGACGGCGAAGCCGCGACGAACAACGGCAGCGCCAACCACAGCGACATCCGGAGAGAAACACGCGAAAAAGCATACGAACGGATATTCATGCGACGCTCCTTATTTATATGGGTAACCCTGAGAATCACAGTGACGATTCACCATGGCCGATCGCGGACAAAAACCAGTGCCAACAATGCCGCCATCGCCAACAGCGCGGCAACCCAACAGCCAAGCCGACGTCGAAATCGGCGCTGGCGCTGTGTCCGCGCCAGCGACAACACATCGATGTGTAATGTTCGGCACCAGTGGTCGGTCTCCTTGCGCGAGAGCATGAACACGTGTTTACGCATGTTCTGACTCCGCTGAGCGATCATCCGGGTTTGAATCGGCGGATAGATTCCATAACTTGACGCATTGTCCATCGAACAGCACCTCACCCACCGGCGCTTGGGTGCCATGAAACAGAACCTGCAGGCGATGACCTGGCCGCCGTGGCCGCTGGGAGAGTACATGAAGCAGCAAACGTGGAGCCTCTCCGGGAATCTCCAGCACGTCCAACTCCACATCGAACGACAACGCCAGTTGACCGATCTGCGGCAACTGCCAGACGCGCAATTCCCATAACGGGATCTGCAGTGGCGGTGCTCCAGGCTCGACCGCCGCGACCTGCAATACGTCATCGCTACCGAAGCAGGCACGTAGCGCTTGCGCATGACGGACACGGCAACGGCACTGCGCATCCAATAATGCAGCCGATAGACCCTGCAACAACAAAACCAGTGCCAACAATGCCGCCATCGCCAACAGCGCGGCAACCCAACAGCCAAGCCGACGTCGAAATCGGCGCTGGCGCTGTGTCCGCGCCAGCGACAACACATCGATGTGTAATGTTCGGCACCAGTGGTCGGTCTCCTTGCGCGAGAGCATGAACACGTGTTTACGCATGTTCTGACTCCGCTGAGCGATCATCCGGGTTTGAATCGGCGGATAGATTCCATAACTTGACGCATTGTCCATCGAACAGCACCTCACCCACCGGCGCTTGGGTGCCATGAAACAGAACCTGCAGGCGATGACCTGGCCGCCGTGGCCGCTGGGAGAGTACATGAAGCAGCAAACGTGGAGCCTCTCCGGGAATCTCCAGCACGTCCAACTCCACATCGAACGACAACGCCAGTTGACCGATCTGCGGCAACTGCCAGACGCGCAATTCCCATAACGGGATCTGCAGTGGCGGTGCTCCAGGCTCGACCGCCGCGACCTGCAATACGTCATCGCTACCGAAGCAGGCACGTAGCGCTTGCGCATGACGGACACGGCAACGGCACTGCGCATCCAATAATGCAGCCGATAGACCCTGCAACAACAAATCGAAATCGCAGCGCAACTTGCGCATCATTCGCCCTTCATCCAGCCAGGCTTGCGCGGAAATCCCACGTGGTAGCACAGCCACTGCATCACCACCTGATGTTCACCGACTTGCAACACGGCGAAATTCTTTTCGGTACCGATGATCGCTCCTTTCGGCGAATCGCTCAGGCAACGATTGAGCAAGGCCCGCGCGGCCTCAATCTGTTCGGGCGTTTGCATCTGCGTCGGGTTGTCGCTACCGACCACGACCCGTTTGACGAACTTGACTTCAGTAAGATCGAACATCGTTGACGAGTTCCCCGACGAGATGGTTCAACAGACCGCTACGCCCTTAAGCGGCGACTGACACTGGCGCGCCGACCTTGCGCGGCGCCACCGAGCTTTGCAGGATGTCCATCACCCGCGCCAGGCCTTCGGGCATGCCCTTGTCCTCGGCGTGTACCGACACGTGGTACTTGGCCGAGTTGTCGGAGCTGCGCGTGTTCTCCTTGTGCGTGGCGACCGACCCCTGGATGTTGACCTTGGCCTTGAACATGCCCCAGCCGAATTCCATTTCCGCCGATAACGATGCCTGGGCGTCGGTGGAAGACTTCTCGGAAAAGGACGACTTCACTTCCATGTCGAAGGTGATGTCCACCGTCTGAATACTCAAACTCGGCACGTTGACGATGGCCAGCAGCGGCACCTCCAGCTCCACCTCTTCTTCGGCGATGCCGCCAGGGTGAGCCGGGTCGTCGACTGGTCGTTTGAAACGGAAGCTGGCGGTGCGCGTGCCGCCTTGCGCTTGTGGATCGGTGCTGCCGGCAGGCGGCGGCAGAAAGCCAATGACACGGATGAAATCGGCAGTGGCACGGGCCAGTTTGACCTGTGCTTCGCAGGCCGCATCCAGTGGACCGCCGATCAGGTCGCCCATCGGCAGACCCTTGAACTGGCTGGACATATTGACGAGTTCGTCAGGCATAGCAGTGACTCCTTAACTTAGGTAGTGGAATTGGTGACATCGTCCGTGCCCGCGACGTCTGGCTTGTCGGCCATGACCGTCTTGAACACGCCCTGCGTCTGCGCCAGATGGTTCAGCAATCTGGCCGCTCCGTCAGTGGGTTCGGTTCCTTCCACGCGCAGCACGACATGGACGGAACTCTGGCGCTGGCTCTTGGCGCTGGCGGAGGTATCCACGCGCACACTGGATTTCGTGGCGGTGCGCTTGGCCTGCCAGGCGCCGCGCGGAGTGGCCGGCTCCGGCGCGAAGAATCCATCGGCCGACTGCAGCCCACCCAGATCGCCGAGTTGCGCGTCGAAACTGATCTCCACATCCTTGATCCGCAACACGTTGGTCGAAACCAGCGGCAGCAACGGTGCGCGGTAATAGTCCTCGTCGCCCTCGGCGGCCTGCGGATGCTGCGACGGCAGCCGAATGATGACGCTCTTGGGCCGGTGATACTCGTCGAAGTAATCACCGAGATTGGCCATCTGGTGCTGTGCGATGCGGTCCTGCGCCTCGATCACCGCGCCGGCCAGCGCTTCGATCAAGTCGTTCAATGCGGTCGGTCCAGCCATATTCGCTCCTGGAAAAAAAAGGCCGCCATCGGCGACGACAACGGATCGGCAACACTCGCGGCACAGGGATGCGCGCGGATGTTGCGATCGGCAGTGACACTGCCGACACTCAACTCAGATCGACAAACGCATCCACCCTGGCCAACCAACCCTTGAGAAACTTGCCAAGTGGCGGTCTCGCCGCGACCAGATGCTGGTAGTAATCACGGCGTCCCCGCTTGTAACGCATGTACAGATCACGCTGATCGGCCGCCATCACCGCTGCCAGCGTGGCTGGGCCGAGCTTGCCGTCGTCGATGAGTTGCAGTGCCGGTTTCTGCTCTTTGAGCACGCGCTGTAGCAATTTGATGGCGTGATTGCCCGCATTGACATAGAAGTCGAACACGATGTCGGCCAGCGGCTGCAGCACGATTGCGTCGCCATGTATCGCGTCCCAGTAGCACGTCTTATAGATCCGTCCCGCCTGCGCATCGGTGAGTGCACGCAGATTCTCCAGCGTGGGTTCCACCTGCAACAGATTCTTGGCGTAGAGGCGGAAGGTGGCGAGCGTGATGCCCTTGTTGGTGGCGCCACCGGGATCCTGCGGATCGTTGACGAAGCCGCCCTCGTGCCTGAGCAAGGTGGGAAAAAACGCGTTGAAGTCGGCCATGTGATCCTCCTGGAGTGCGCCGTGACAGGGCGTGGAGGAAGTCTGGTGAGCGGCCACGCGCAAGGGGATCGGCAAATATCCGATCCGGTGGTGCGCTGAGGCTGAGGCCGCGCTGCGGCGGAGGCGAGCAACGGCGCTCCATACGCCGGCGTGTCTGTGAAAATATGCAAACGCCGCCGCCGCACATTCGCGACGAGGTTCTGGGATAATGCCCAGCCATGAGCAAAATCGACCAGCTACTGCAAAACAACCGTAACTGGTCCGAGCGCATCAACCGTGAGGATCCCGAGTTCTTCAGCCGCCTGTCCAAGCAACAAACGCCACAATACCTGTGGATAGGCTGCTCCGACTCGCGTGTGCCAGCGAATCAGATCATCGACATGGCGCCGGGCGATGTATTCGTCCACCGCAATATCGCCAACGTAGTCGTGCATACCGACCTCAATTGCTTGTCGGTCATCCAGTTCGCGGTCGATGTATTGAAAGTACGACACATTCTGGTCGTCGGCCATTACGGCTGCGGCGGCGTGCATGCCGCCCTGACCCAGGCGCGCCTGGGCCTGGTCGATAACTGGATCCGCCACGTCACCGATGTGGCCGAGAAACACGAAAACTGCCTGCAACAAGCCGGCGACCTCGGCATGCAGCACGCACGCTTGTGCGAACTCAATGTCGTCGAGCAAGTGGTCAACGTCAGCCGCACCTCGATCGTGCGCGATGCTTGGTCACGTGGACAGGAGTTGACCGTGCACGGCTGGGTTTACAGCCTGCGCGACGGCCGCGTCAACGACCTGGGCATGGAGCTGGACTGCATCGAAGAGCTGGAACAGCGCTACACCGCCGCGCTAGCACGCATCAGCCAAGACCACCAAGAGCACTGAACCGCTCGCCGAACCTCGCCACCCAGGAATCCCCCGCATGCTGCCTGCCCCGCTGAACCTACACGCATGGATCGACGAACACCGGCATCTGCTCAAGCCACCGGTCGGCAACAAGTGCATCCATGCCGAGGACTTCATCGTGATGGTGGTGGGCGGGCCCAATGTGCGCACGGAGTTTCACTACGACGAAGGTCCGGAGTGGTTCTACCAGCTCGAAGGCGAGATGGTGCTAAAGAAGATCCAGGAAAACGATGCGGTACGCGAGATCCCGATCCGCGCCGGCGAAACCTTCCTGTTGCCACCGAAAGTGCCGCATTCGCCGCAGCGGCGACCCGACTCGGTGGGCCTGGTGATCGAACGTCGGCGCCTTCCGCACGAGAAAGATGGGCTGCTATGGTTCTGCCAGCAGTGCAACCACTTGCTGTACGAGGAATACTTCCCGCTGCAGAACATCGAGACCGATTTCCCACCGGTGTTCGCACGATTCTACGCCTCCGAGACCCTGCGCACCTGCGCACGCTGCGGGCACGTGCACCCGCTACCGGCGCCCGCTGCCGCGCCGTGAATCTTCTGCGCCAACCGCTCTCGGGCAACGATGCTACGTAGCCTGATCGCACTGAAGCCGCGCGACGTCCCGATGCGGGTCGCGTTGCGCAATACCGTCGCGGTGGTGGCACCGCTGGCACTGGGCGTGGCCAGCGGGCATGCCGCAATCGGCCTGGCTGTGGCCACCGGTGCGCTCAATACCATGTTCTCCGATTTGCCTGGTCCATACCGGGCCCGCATGCAGCGCATGTTGATGGCCGCGCTGGCGGCAGGCGTGGCTGCCCTGCTGGGCATGCTGATCGGTACGCAGACCCTGACGCTAGCGCTGGCCGCACTGGTGATGGGCTTGGGCGGCGGCCTGTTGGTCGCGCTGGGGCCGGTCGCGGCCAGGGCCGGGCTGACCAGCATGATCCTGCTGGTGGTCAGCGCCGACGTACACCTGCCTGCGATGCAAAGCCTGGGCGTGGCCGCACTGATCTTCGCCGGTGGCGTGGTGCAGATGCTGATGGCGCTCGCGGCATGGCCCCTGCAACGGTATCGCCCCGAGCGCTTCGCCCTGGCGGACCTGATGCGGCAAATCGCCGGCATTGCGCGTCAACGGCCCAATGCGAGCACAGTGGCACCGGCAACCGAAGCCGTGCTCGAAGCAATGGTGATGCTGCACGGAGAGCACCGTTCGCGCGGACTGGCAGTGCAGTCGTTACGCATCATCGCCGAACTCTGCGAACGCACGCGGCAAGAACTACTGACCCTGTCCGACCTGCACGGGCGTCTGGAGACGACCTCCCCGGCGCGAGTACCGATCGAGCGCGTGCTCGAGCGCAGCGCGGTCGTGCTGGACCAACTGGCCTATGCCATGGATAACGCCGCCGATCCCAAAGCCGCAGCCGACGCGATGACCGGCTTCGACGATCTTGTCGCAACGCTGGCACAGGTGCAGGCGCAAACCGAAGACACCCGCGAGCGCCGCCTGCTGCGTATCGCGGTGGCCCGCGTACAAGGACTCGGCGGGCAGTTACGCGCACTGGTCCGCAACGGCCACTGGGCCAGCAGCCGCGGCGAGATCCAGGCTGAACTGGCCGAGGCACGCCTGCCGGCCGCGCTGCGGCCAAGGGCGCCACTGCAAACCTTGCGCGCCAACCTGCGCATGTCCTCGGTCGCGTTCCGGCATGCGTTGCGCTGTGGTGTGTGCCTGGCGCTGGCGGTGCTGTTCGCGCGCTGGCAGGCGATCCCGCACGGCTACTGGATCCCGATGACCACCGCGATCGTGCTCAAGCCGGATTTCGGTGGCACCCTGCGCTTCGGCGCACTCCGCGTGGCAGGCACCCTCGTCGGGCTGCTGCTGGCCACCGTCCTGACCCACGCCGTGATGGACGGGACGGTGGTGCGTCTGCTGTTACTCACCCTCTTTTGCCTGGGCTTCCGTCTGCTGACCCAGGTCAACTACGGCCTCGGCGTGGCCTCGCTGACCGGCATGCTGGTGCTGCTGCTGTCCTTCGAGGGGATGGCCCCAGGCCAGGCCATCGGCGAACGCATCCAGGCCACCCTGCTCGGCAGCGCCCTGGCGCTGGTCGCTTACGCACTGTGGCCGACCTGGGAACGCCAACATCTGCGCGCCACGCTGGCGCAATTGCTGCTGACCTATCGCGATCATTTGGTCGCAGTGCTGGAAGGCCGCCTGCAGGCCCTGCCGGAAACCCGCGCCGCCGCACGCACCGCGCGCACCAATGTGCAAGCCTCGATCGAGCGGCTGCGTGGCGAACCGCGGCGCAAGCGCAACCTGCGCGAACTCACCCTGGCCGAATCGGTACTGGCCAACGGCAACCGTCTGATCCGCGCCTCACTGATGTTGGAAGCCGTACTGCGGGAAGCACCAGCGCAACCGGCACTACCGGAGTTGCAGCACTTCCACGAACAGGCCCACAGCGCCTTGACCCAACTGGCCGACAGCCTGCACGAGGGCACCCCACCAGCGCCGGCGACGCTGCGTGCCGACGAACGTCGCCTGGCCGAAGCGCTGGCCGCACATGCACACGAGGGGGCCGAGAACAGCGTGCTATCGGCCCTGGCCGATACCAGCGACCGTATCGCCGACAGCATCGGCACCCTGACCCACGTGCTGCGCAGCGCGCTCTTGCCGGGTGCGCCCAGCGGCCTCGACAAAGCCGCACTGCGCCAGCGTTAAACTCTTGCCCTGTTCCCGGAAACCACCGCCGATGCACGCGCCCCTGTCCCGCCAGCACGCCATCGCCCTCGACGCCGCCGACCCACTGCGTGCGCTACGGCAGCAATTTCTGTTCCCACAGCATCAAGGTGCCGACCAGGCCTATTTCGTCGGCAACTCCCTGGGCCTACAGCCACGCGGCGCAGGCGCCGCCGTGCAGGAAGTGCTGGACACATGGTCGACCCTGGCCGTGGAAGGCCATTTCAACGGTGCGACGCAGTGGATGAGCTACCACGAATTACTCGCCGCGCCACTGGCGCGCCTGGTCGGTGCGCAACCGCACGAAGTGGTGGCGATGAACACGCTGACGGTGAACCTGCACCTGCTGATGGTCAGCTTCTACCGCCCGACCCGCGAGCGCCCGGCGATCTTGATCGAAGCCGGTGCATTCCCCTCCGACCGGCATGCGGTCGTCTCGCAGATCCGCTTCCATGGCTTCGATCCGGCGACCGACCTGATCGAAGTGCAGCCCGACAGCGCCGACGGCACGGTGTCGCTGGAGGCGATCGCGCGCACCATCGACGAACACGCACCGCGCCTGGCGCTGGTGCTATGGCCCGGCGTGCAGTACCGCACCGGTCAGGCCTTCGATCTGGCCGCAGTGGCATCCAGGAAAACGATGCGGTACGCGAGATCCCGATCCGCGCCGGCGAAACCTTCCTGTTGCCACCGAAAGTGCCGCATTCGCCGCAGCGGCGACCCGACTCGGTGGGCCTGGTGATCGAACGTCGGCGCCTTCCGCACGAGAAAGATGGGCTGCTATGGTTCTGCCAGCAGTGCAACCACTTGCTGTACGAGGAATACTTCCCGCTGCAGAACATCGAGACCGATTTCCCACCGGTGTTCGCACGATTCTACGCCTCCGAGACCCTGCGCACCTGCGCACGCTGCGGGCACGTGCACCCGCTACCGGCGCCCGCTGCCGCGCCGTGAATCTTCTGCGCCAACCGCTCTCGGGCAACGATGCTACGTAGCCTGATCGCACTGAAGCCGCGCGACGTCCCGATGCGGGTCGCGTTGCGCAATACCGTCGCGGTGGTGGCACCGCTGGCACTGGGCGTGGCCAGCGGGCATGCCGCAATCGGCCTGGCTGTGGCCACCGGTGCGCTCAATACCATGTTCTCCGATTTGCCTGGTCCATACCGGGCCCGCATGCAGCGCATGTTGATGGCCGCGCTGGCGGCAGGCGTGGCTGCCCTGCTGGGCATGCTGATCGGTACGCAGACCCTGACGCTAGCGCTGGCCGCACTGGTGATGGGCTTGGGCGGCGGCCTGTTGGTCGCGCTGGGGCCGGTCGCGGCCAGGGCCGGGCTGACCAGCATGATCCTGCTGGTGGTCAGCGCCGACGTACACCTGCCTGCGATGCAAAGCCTGGGCGTGGCCGCACTGATCTTCGCCGGTGGCGTGGTGCAGATGCTGATGGCGCTCGCGGCATGGCCCCTGCAACGGTATCGCCCCGAGCGCTTCGCCCTGGCGGACCTGATGCGGCAAATCGCCGGCATTGCGCGTCAACGGCCCAATGCGAGCACAGTGGCACCGGCAACCGAAGCCGTGCTCGAAGCAATGGTGATGCTGCACGGAGAGCACCGTTCGCGCGGACTGGCAGTGCAGTCGTTACGCATCATCGCCGAACTCTGCGAACGCACGCGGCAAGAACTACTGACCCTGTCCGACCTGCACGGGCGTCTGGAGACGACCTCCCCGGCGCGAGTACCGATCGAGCGCGTGCTCGAGCGCAGCGCGGTCGTGCTGGACCAACTGGCCTATGCCATGGATAACGCCGCCGATCCCAAAGCCGCAGCCGACGCGATGACCGGCTTCGACGATCTTGTCGCAACGCTGGCACAGGTGCAGGCGCAAACCGAAGACACCCGCGAGCGCCGCCTGCTGCGTATCGCGGTGGCCCGCGTACAAGGACTCGGCGGGCAGTTACGCGCACTGGTCCGCAACGGCCACTGGGCCAGCAGCCGCGGCGAGATCCAGGCTGAACTGGCCGAGGCACGCCTGCCGGCCGCGCTGCGGCCAAGGGCGCCACTGCAAACCTTGCGCGCCAACCTGCGCATGTCCTCGGTCGCGTTCCGGCATGCGTTGCGCTGTGGTGTGTGCCTGGCGCTGGCGGTGCTGTTCGCGCGCTGGCAGGCGATCCCGCACGGCTACTGGATCCCGATGACCACCGCGATCGTGCTCAAGCCGGATTTCGGTGGCACCCTGCGCTTCGGCGCACTCCGCGTGGCAGGCACCCTCGTCGGGCTGCTGCTGGCCACCGTCCTGACCCACGCCGTGATGGACGGGACGGTGGTGCGTCTGCTGTTACTCACCCTCTTTTGCCTGGGCTTCCGTCTGCTGACCCAGGTCAACTACGGCCTCGGCGTGGCCTCGCTGACCGGCATGCTGGTGCTGCTGCTGTCCTTCGAGGGGATGGCCCCAGGCCAGGCCATCGGCGAACGCATCCAGGCCACCCTGCTCGGCAGCGCCCTGGCGCTGGTCGCTTACGCACTGTGGCCGACCTGGGAACGCCAACATCTGCGCGCCACGCTGGCGCAATTGCTGCTGACCTATCGCGATCATTTGGTCGCAGTGCTGGAAGGCCGCCTGCAGGCCCTGCCGGAAACCCGCGCCGCCGCACGCACCGCGCGCACCAATGTGCAAGCCTCGATCGAGCGGCTGCGTGGCGAACCGCGGCGCAAGCGCAACCTGCGCGAACTCACCCTGGCCGAATCGGTACTGGCCAACGGCAACCGTCTGATCCGCGCCTCACTGATGTTGGAAGCCGTACTGCGGGAAGCACCAGCGCAACCGGCACTACCGGAGTTGCAGCACTTCCACGAACAGGCCCACAGCGCCTTGACCCAACTGGCCGACAGCCTGCACGAGGGCACCCCACCAGCGCCGGCGACGCTGCGTGCCGACGAACGTCGCCTGGCCGAAGCGCTGGCCGCACATGCACACGAGGGGGCCGAGAACAGCGTGCTATCGGCCCTGGCCGATACCAGCGACCGTATCGCCGACAGCATCGGCACCCTGACCCACGTGCTGCGCAGCGCGCTCTTGCCGGGTGCGCCCAGCGGCCTCGACAAAGCCGCACTGCGCCAGCGTTAAACTCTTGCCCTGTTCCCGGAAACCACCGCCGATGCACGCGCCCCTGTCCCGCCAGCACGCCATCGCCCTCGACGCCGCCGACCCACTGCGTGCGCTACGGCAGCAATTTCTGTTCCCACAGCATCAAGGTGCCGACCAGGCCTATTTCGTCGGCAACTCCCTGGGCCTACAGCCACGCGGCGCAGGCGCCGCCGTGCAGGAAGTGCTGGACACATGGTCGACCCTGGCCGTGGAAGGCCATTTCAACGGTGCGACGCAGTGGATGAGCTACCACGAATTACTCGCCGCGCCACTGGCGCGCCTGGTCGGTGCGCAACCGCACGAAGTGGTGGCGATGAACACGCTGACGGTGAACCTGCACCTGCTGATGGTCAGCTTCTACCGCCCGACCCGCGAGCGCCCGGCGATCTTGATCGAAGCCGGTGCATTCCCCTCCGACCGGCATGCGGTCGTCTCGCAGATCCGCTTCCATGGCTTCGATCCGGCGACCGACCTGATCGAAGTGCAGCCCGACAGCGCCGACGGCACGGTGTCGCTGGAGGCGATCGCGCGCACCATCGACGAACACGCACCGCGCCTGGCGCTGGTGCTATGGCCCGGCGTGCAGTACCGCACCGGTCAGGCCTTCGATCTGGCCGCAGTGGCGCAGTTGGCGCGCAAGGCCGGCGCGGCGCTGGGCTTCGACCTGGCCCACGCGATCGGCAACCTCCCACTGCATCTGCACGACATCGGCGCGGATTTTGCAGTGTGGTGCCATTACAAGTATCTCAACGCCGGCCCTGGTGCGATCGCCGGTGCCTTCGTGCATGAGCGGCACGGGCATGGCGATACGCCGCGTTTTGCCGGCTGGTGGGGCCACGACAAGCGCAGTCGGTTTCAAATGCAGCCCGACTTCGTCGCCGCGCCCGGTGCCGACGGCTGGCAACTCAGCAACCCGCCGATCCTGAGCATGGCGCCGCTACGCGCCTCGTTGGAATTGTTCGAACGCGCCGGCATGCCCGCATTGCGGCACAAATCGCAACAACTCACCGGTTACCTGGAAACGCTGATCCACGCACGACTGGCCAACACCTTGCAGATCCTCACCCCCTCCGATCCGGCGCAACGCGGCTGCCAACTGTCGTTACGCGTGGCCGGCGGTCGCGCGCGTGGCCGCTCGCTGTTCGAATACCTGCAATCGGTCGGCGTCCTCGGCGACTGGCGCGAGCCGGACGTCATCCGCATCAGCCCGGTCCCACTGTACAACCAGTATCACGATGTCTACCGCTTCGTCGAAGCCGTGGAAACCTGGGCAGGCCGCTGAGCCGCGCCTTCCTGCGCGGCACCTCGCCGCGTCTCTGTCGGACACCGAATTGAATCACTCTTCTCGCAACATCACTCTGATCGGCGCCGGCCTGGCCGGCTCCCTGCTTGCCATCCTGCTCTCGCGCCAAGGCTGGCAGGTCACCGTGTACGAACGCCGTGGCGATCCGCGCATCCACGATTACGAGCGTGGTCGCTCGATCAACATGGCCCTGGCCGAGCGCGGCCTGCATGCTTTACGCCAAGCCGGCGCGGACACCGCGGTGATGGCCAAGGCGGTGATGATGCGCGGGCGCATGGTGCACCTTGCCGATGGGCAAGCGCAGTTGCAGCGCTACGGGCGCGACGACAGCGAAGTGATCTGGTCGGTGCACCGCAAGGATCTCAACATCACCCTGCTGCAGTTGGCCGAGCAGGCCGGTGCGCGCATCCATTTCTACCACCGCCTGCACACGGTGGATTTCGACGCTGGCTACGCGCGCTTCATCGACGACCGTAACGACCAGCCGCACGACATCCATTTCGATAGCATGATCGGCGCCGATGGCGCCGGCTCGGCGCTGCGCAGGGCGATGCAACGTCAGGCGCCGATGGCCGAGCACATCGAATTCCTCGACCATTCCTACAAGGAACTGGAAATCCCTCCCGCCGCCGATGGCAGCTTCCGCATCGAGCCCAACGTCTTGCACGTGTGGCCGCGCGGCCATTACATGTGCATCGCCCTGCCCAATCACGAAGGTACCTTCACCGTTACCTTGTTTCTGCCCAACAAGGGCGAGCCAAGCTTCGCCAACATCCGTAGCGGCAAAGAGGCAGTGGCGCTGTTCGCGCACGACTTCGCCGATGCGCTGCCGCTGATGCCGCAACTGGCCGAACACTGGGAACAGCATCCGCCTGGTCTGCTCGGCACGCTGTGCCTGGAGCGCTGGCACCTGGGCGCACGCGCGGTGCTGCTCGGCGATGCAGCGCACGCGATGGTGCCGTTCCACGGACAAGGCATGAATTGCGCCTTCGAAGACTGCGTGGCCCTGGCCGCGCATCTACAACGCGAACCCGACCTTGCCCGCGCCTACGCCGCATTCGAAGCCGAGCGCAAACCCAACGCCGGGGCCATCCAACAGATGGCGCTGGAAAACTACATCGAAATGCGCGACCGCGTCGGCGATAGCGGTTTCCTGCTGCAACGCGAATTGGAACAGGCACTGCAAGCACGCTATCCGACCCGTTTCGTGCCGCACTACAGCATGGTCACTTTCCTGCGTACGGGATATGCGCAAGTGCTCGAACGCAGCCAGATCCAACGCGACATCCTGGTGCAGGCGACGCAGGGCCACTGCGATTTGAGCCGGATCGACTGGAACTGGCTGGAACGCACCGTGCATGCGCGCCTGACACCACTGGAGGGGGCACGCTGAGACGATCTGGCTTACCCTGATGGGCGCAATAGCGCCACAGCCTTGGCCGCGCGAGCAGCAACGTCCATCGCGACGGATCGCACCAAGGCCAGCCAGAATCCCACCAATCACCACACCTCCAAGGATTGGCTGGGTTCACGACGCACAACTCGCCCACACCATCACGATGCAACCATGCCAGACAGCTTTCTGTTCTACGACCTGGAAACCTTCGGTGCCGACCCACGACGCACACGGATCGCCCAGTTCGCGGCGGTGCGGACCGACGCGGCACTGAATCAGATCGAGGAACCAATCAGTTTCTTCGTGCAGCCAGCCGACGACCTGCTGCCCTCTCCGGTCGCCACCCTGATCACCGGTATCACCCCACAGCAAGCGCTGCGCGAAGGCATCAACGAAGCCGACGCGTTCGCGCGCATCGTCGAGCAGATGGCGCGGCCACAGACCTGCACCTTGGGCTACAACTCGCTGCGCTTCGATGACGAATTCATCCGCCACGGCCTGTTCCGCAACTTCCACGATCCCTACGAGCGCGAATGGCGCGGTGGTAATTCGCGCTGGGACCTGCTGGACATGTTGCGGCTGATGCACGCCCTGCGCCCGGATGGCATCGTCTGGCCGCAGCGCGAAGATGGCGCCACCTCGTTCAAGCTGGAGCAGTTGGCGCTCGCCAATGGCGTGCGCGACGGCGACGCGCACGAGGCGCTCTCCGACGTCTACGCCACCATCGGCATGGCCCGGCATTTCCGTCGCTGCCAACCGCGCTTGTGGGACTACGCACTGAAACTGCGCGACAAGCGTTTCTGCGCCAGCCTGCTGGACGTGACCGCGATGCAACCGGTCCTGCATGTATCGATGCGCTACCCGGCCTCGCGTCTGTGTGCCGCCCCAGTGCTGCCGCTGACGCGACACCCGCGCATCGACAGCCGGGTGGTGGTGTTCGACCTGGAAGGCGACATCGACGCGCTATTGCGCTGCACACCGGAAGAAATCGCCGACCGCCTCTACACCCCGCAAGCCGACTTGCCCGAAGGCGAACAACGCATCCCACTCAAGGAAGTGCATCTGAACAAGGCACCAGCCTTGGTCGCGTGGGCGCATTTGCGCGAAGCCGAATTCGAACGACTGGGCATCGACCCGGCACAAGCGCAGGCCAAGGCCGCGCGCTTGCGCGCGGCCGGCCCGAGCTTGGCGGAGAAGGTACGCCGCGTCTTCGCCAGCGAGCGAGCCAGCACACCCGCCGACGTCGATGCCTCCCTCTACGATGGCTTTCTGGCCGATACGGATAAGCGCGCAATGGCACAAATACGGGCGACGGCACCAACACAGTTGGCGCCACTGGAGCGCAGCCTGCGCGATCCACGCCTGCCCGAACTGTTGTTCCGCTACCGCGCGCGCAACTGGCCGCAGACGCTATCGAGCGCCGAACAGACGCGCTGGGACGATTACCGACGCCAGCGCTTGCAAGTCGACAACGGCCTGTCCGAGTTGACCTTCGAGCGCTATGCCGCGCAACTGACCGATTTACGTCTAGCTCACCCTGAAGATGCTACCAAGCACATTCTGCTCGACCAATTGGCCGCTTGGAGCCAAGACCTGCAACGCACCCTATGACCAGCTATTTCAGCGACGCCAGCCTCAAATTTCTGCGTGCCCTGGCCCGGCACAATGACAAGACCTGGTTCAACGCCAATCGGCATCAATACGAAGAACATGTGCGTCAGCCGTTCCTGCGCCTGATCGTCGATTTACAGCCTGACTTGGCCCAGCTCAGCGAACATTTCCGCGCAGACCCGCGCGGCGTGGGCGGCTCGCTGTTGCGCATCCACCGCGACGCGCGCTTTTCCCACGACAAATCGCCCTACAAGACCTGGCAGGGTGCGCGCCTGTTCCACGCACGACGCAAGCAAGTGCCGGCGCCATCGTTCTACATCCACCTGGAGCCGGGCGAGAGCTTCGTCGGCGCCGGGCTATGGCATCCGGAACCGGAGACACAGCGCAAGGTGCGTCAGTTTATCTTCGACAATCCCGGCAGTTGGAAGAGCGCCGCGCACGCGCCGGCGCTGCGTCGGCGCTTCGAACTTGAAGAAAGCGAAGTCTTGGTGCGACCACCGCGCGGCTTTCCTGCCGAATTTCCGTTCATCGACGATCTCAAGCACAAGAACTGGGTGTTCTGGCGCCACCTCGACGATGCGGCCATGACCGGGCCAAAGCTGCGCGCGCAGATCGCCACCGACCTGCGCACGCTGGGGCCGTTCGTGGATTACCTGTGCGCGGCGCTGGATCTGGAATTCTGAAAGCCCATCGCGACAACGACACCCGCACACCCGGAGACATGCGATGAAGAAATGGCTGGCGTTGCTGTTGTTCGCGATGTTGGGGCTCGGCGGCTACGTCGTCGCCGGTCCGTATCTGGCGATCCACGGGATCGAACAGGCGCTGCGCCAGCGCGATGCCGCCGCGCTGGAGAACTATGTCGACTTCCCTACGCTGCGGGTCAATCTGAAAGCACAATTGGACGATGCGCTGTTGCGCCGCGCCGGACCCGACATGCAAGCGAACCTGTTCGGCGGCGCGTTGTTGTCGCTGGCCGGCAGCGTCGGTGGCATGAGCGTGGATGCGCTGGTCACACCGGCCGGCATCGGCGCACTGCTGCAGGGCGATGCGCTGTGGAAACGCGCCAGCGGCGATACCGTCGGCGGCGACACCTATGCCGCGCCGCGTCCACCACAGCCACTGCAACAGGCCGAACAACGCTTCGAGTCGACCTCACGCTTCGTGGCCACGATACACACGACCGATGGCACTGCCGTGCCGTGCGTGTTCACCCGCGATGGCCTGCACTGGAAACTCAGCAACATCCTGTTACCACTGTAAATGGCGGGTTTGCTGCGACAGACCTCGGCAACCTCGCCTACACCACACACCAGCGCAATGTAGCGGACCCGCTCGCGCCGCAGCGCTCACGGCGTAGCGATATCGTTGGCTACCCCATGCGGCACATGACCGGCGGCGACCCGCTCGCGCGCGGCACTGTCGATGTTGTGCTGCGAATCGTCGAAGAAGATGTCCGCGCCGAACGCCTGCAAAAACGGCCCCTTATGACGGCCGCCGAGGAACAAGGCTTCATCCAAGCGCACGCCCCAGTCGCGCAGCGTGCGAATCACACGTTCGTGCGCTGGCGCCGAGCGCGCAGTCACCAATGCCGTGCGGATCGGCGAGGCATCACCGGCCGGAAATGCCGATTGCAAGGCCTGCAAAGCCGATAGGAAATTGCGGAACGGACCGCCGGTCAGCGGCTGGCGTGCGTTTTCGCGCTCGTAGCGACCGAATGCCTCCACGCCCTGCTCGCGCGCGAGTCGCTCGCCCTCGTCGCCGAAGATCACCGCATCGCCATCGAAGGCGATGCGCAACTGCGTGGACAGACGTCCAGCGTCCAGCGCACCGGCCGCCACAGCCGCTTCCTGCGCATGTTCGCCCGGTGGCTTGGGCAGGATCGTCGCCGCGGCAACCCCATGACTGAGCGCACGCCGCACCGATTCCGGATTGGCCGACAGGAACAAATCGGTACCGAACGGTTTGACATAGGGCCAGGTCGCTTCGCCGGAGGTGAAGGTCGCGCGGACGATGTCCAAGCCGTAATGCTGGATCGAATTGAAGATGCGCAGACCGGTGTCGGCGGAGTTGCGCGAGAGCAGGATCACCTCCACCGGCGGAGTCTCCGGCGGCGTGCCCTGGTTCAGCGCCAACAACTTGCGTACCACCGGGAAGGCCACGCCGGGCAGGAGCACATCGTCCTCGCGTTCGCGCTGATAGACGCTATACGCCTGAACCCCCTCGCGTTCGAACAAGGCATGGCCTTCTTCCAAGTCGAACAGCGCACGCGAGGTAACCGCGACAGTGAGCAGACGGGGAGCATTGTCAGGCATGGACTGGGAACTCGAAACTCAGGACTCGGAAAACATCCAACCGCACCAGTGTAGCCGAGCCTGCGCAATGGGCACCGAACGCACTGCAGCGCTTGAGCGAAGCTGCAGCTCCACGTTCACGCTCACACAATGAACTGCTCGCTCAGGATCCGCTCTTCCAAATTGTGTTCCGGATCGAACAGCAGCGTGACCAGCCGATCGCGCGATTCACGGATGGTCACTTCGACCACGTCGCGGGTTTCGTGCGAGTCGGCGGTGACGCTGACCGGACGCTTGTAGGGATCCAGAACCCGAATGCGCACTTCGGTATCGGCCTTGAGGATCGCACCACGCCAGCGCCGTGGCCGATATGGGGCAATCGGTGTCAACGCCAGGGTATGCGAGCCCAATGGCAGAATCGGCCCATGCGCCGAAGAGTTGTAAGCGGTGCTACCGGCCGGCGTGGCGACCATCACGCCGTCGCCGATCAGCTCATCGATCTTGGTCTGGCCGTTGAGATCGATGCTCACATGCGCCGCCTGACGGGTCTGCCGCAGCAGTGAGACCTCGTTGTAGGCCAGCGAGCCGGTGGTGGCGCCGGATTCAGTATGCGCCAGCATCTCCAGCGGTCGTAGCTTGGCCGGTTCGGCCAAAGACAAACGCGCCAGGAAGTCTTCGGCACGAAATTGATTCATCAAGAAACCGACCGTGCCCAACTTCATGCCGAATACCGGCTTACCCATTCCGCCGTGGCGATGCAGGGTTTGCAACATGAATCCATCGCCGCCGAGCGCACACAGCACATCGGCCACAACTGGCTCGTCATCGCCATAGCGCGCAACCAACTGCGCATGCGCCTGCTGCGCCTCCGGCGTGGCACTGGCGAGGAAACAGATCCGGGGCGAAGACGGCAATAAAGGGGCATTCATCGCGCCGATCATAACCGGCCTGGCATGACTGCGTCGTCGCATAAAACCATGTTTAGAACATTGTCGCACCGCGAGCGCAACCCGCATCACCACGACGTACCGAAACACCACAGCCGCCCACTTCCAGCAGCGGCGTGGGCGACTCAGCCAATCCGCCTGTGGACCGGATCATTGCACTCCACCTGGAGCAATGCGGCACTCTCCAGATACGCGGCAGGCAGCAACGCCGCGAGGCAGAGACAAAACGCCCGCCCCACGCTCACGATCGTCTACGAACGAACGCTCTGCGCAGACCCGCACGCACGGGCCTGAGCATGCGGGTTACACCGCATGCACCGCCAGTTGGCTCAGACGCTGCACCGCCACCGACAACGTCGGGTAATCCAGAGTTTTCTGCGCCGCCAACTCCTGCAGCATGCTCAAGGTGAAGCGCAGACTGCTGTCGTCGCGCTGTAACCACTGTTGCACCTTGACTTCGGCGGTGGCACCCGGCACGGCCAGCACTTGCCCAGCCAGCGCGCTGTGCTGCTTGGCCAATTCATCGCGGAGCACGCCACGGGCCACCGCATGCCAGCGCCCATTGACTTCCAACGCGTCGATTTGCTCTAACAACCACGGTAATTGCAGGGCCTCGCCGAGGCGGAAATGCACCTTCGACACCTCCACCGGCTTGAGCTTGCGGGTACGCGCCATTTCGATGATGTCAAATGCCGGCTCCAGGAAGCGCAGTTCGGACAACTGCTGCGCCAACGCCGCAGGCAACCCCTTATCCTGCCACTGCTGCACCAGCGCCTCGTACAGTGGCCGCTGCGTTTCGGGCAATACCCCGGAAGCGACACGAATGGCGTTGAACGGCTCGTGGTAGCGCTCTACCGCCGCCGTGATACCGGGCATCGTGCCCGGCCGGAACAACAGCCAGCGCACGAACGCTCGCTGCAAGGTCCAGATCACTTCCAGGGCATCGATCTGCACCGATTCGGGCACCTTGCCGTCGAGCGCATCGATCTGCGTCCACAACGCGCGCGCATCCAGCGTCTCGCGGCTGATGGTATAGGCCTTGGCGACCTCGGCAATGCTGCGGCCGGTGTCCTCCTGCATACGCATCAGGAAGGTGGCCCCCATGCGGTTGATGGTGGTATTGGTCACCGCAGTGGCGATGATCTCGCGCTTGAGGCGGTGCCGCTCCATCGCATCGGCATACTTTTTCTGCAGCGGCCGTGGGAAGTAACGTTGCAGCTCCTTGGACAGGTAAGGGTCCTCGGGGATGTCCGATTCCAGCAGTTGCTGGAACGTGACCAGTTTGGAGTAGGACAGCAGCACCGCCAACTCCGGCCGGGTCAGACCCTGACCGCGTGCCTTGCGCGCGGAAATCTCCGCATCCGAAGGCAGATATTCGATTTGTCGATCGAGCAGCCCCTGCGCTTCCAGGGTGCGGATGAAATGCTGCTTGGATCCCAGGCGTTTGACGCTCATCCGCTCCATCAGGCTAAGCGCCTGGTTCTGGCGGATGTTGTCCCACAACACCAGTTCGGCGACCTCTCCGGTCATCGAGGCCAACAGCGTGTTGCGTGCCTGCAGCGTCAGTTTCTTGGCCTGCACCACATCGTTGAGCAGGATCTTGATGTTGACCTCATGGTCGGAGGTGTCCACACCGGCCGAGTTGTCGATGAAGTCGGTGTTGAGCAGCACGCCGGCCTGTGCCGCCTCGATACGACCGAGCTGGGTCAGACCCAGATTGCCGCCCTCGCCCACGATGCGACAGCGCAATTGGCCACCGTTGACGCGCAGGCCGTTGTTGGCACGGTCGCCGACATCGCCATGGGTCTCGCTGGTGGCTTTGACATAAGTACCGATGCCGCCATTCCAGAACAAATCCACCGGTGCCTTGAGGATGGCGTGCATCAGCTCGTTGGGCGACAGCTGCTTGATCCCCGCCTCCAAACCGAGCGCGGCGCGTACCGGCGCGCTGATCTCGATCGACTTGAGTGTGCGCGGATAGACACCGCCGCCAGCACTGATCCGCTTGGCGTCGTAGTCGGCCCAGCTGGAACGTGGCAATTTGAACAATCGCTCGCGTTCGGCGAACGCCACCGCCGTATCCGGGTTCGGGTCCAGGAAAATATGCCGATGGTCGAATGCGGCCAGCAGGCGCAAATGCCGCGACAACAGCATGCCGTTGCCGAACACATCGCCGGACATGTCGCCGATCCCCACACAACTGAAGTCCTCGCTCTGACAATCGCGGCCCAGCGCGCGGAAGTGACGCTTGACCGATTCCCAGGCACCGCGCGCAGTGATGCCCATGCCTTTATGGTCATAGCCCACCGAACCACCAGAGGCGAACGCATCGCCAAGCCAGAAACCGTGGTCCAGCGCCAACCCATTGGCGATATCGGAGAACGTGGCCGTGCCCTTGTCCGCGGCGACCACAAGATACGGATCGTCCTGATCGTGGCGCACCACCTGCGGCGGCGGCACGATCTTGCCGCCCACGATGTTATCGGTAATGTCCAGCAGGCTCTGGATGAACAACTTGTAGCAGGCGATCCCTTCGGCCAGCACCGCATCGCGCTCGCCGCCAGCGGGCGGGCGCTTGCAGAAGAAACCGCCCTTGGCACCCACCGGCACGATGACCGTGTTCTTGACCATCTGCGCCTTGACCAGACCAAGGACCTCGGTGCGGAAATCCTCGCGACGGTCCGACCAACGCAAGCCGCCACGCGCTACCGCACCGAAGCGCAAGTGCACGCCTTCCACGCGCGGGCTGTAGACGAAGATCTCGCGATACGGACGCGGCTTTGGCAGGTCCGGCACCATCGACGAATCCAACTTGAAGCTGATGCAATGCCCCAACCCACCCTCGGCGGTGCGCTGGTAATAGCTGGTGCGCAGCGTCGCTTCGATCACGCCCTTGAAGCTGCGCAGGATACGATCCTCATCCAGGCTGGCGACCTGATCGAACAACTTCAACAGCGCCGCACCGACCGCCTCCAGTTGTGTCTCGCGGCTGCCGCTGCGCGCGTCGATCACTGGCTGTAGCGCTTTCAGCGCGATCTCCTCGCCCTTGGCAAGCCGCCACAATTGCGCCGACAGTGCCGCCTGACCATCGGTGATCTGCGCCTTGCTCTGGCCGCCGGTCGCCGGATCGAAGCGTGCCTCGAACAATTCCACCAACAAACGCGCCAACAGCGGGTAGCCGTTGCAGGTCGTCTCGACGTAGACCTGCGAGAACGGCACGCCGGTCTGTAGCAGATATTTGCAATAACCGCGCAGGATCGCCACTTGGCGCCAACTCAGGCTTGCGCCGACGATCAAGCGATTGAAGCCATCGTTCTCGGCCTCACCGCGCCAGATCCGCACGAATGCCTCGCACAGCGGCGCATCGGCAGTGTCCACGTCGATCATGCCAGCCAGTGGCACAACCTCGAAATCCTGGATGGACAATGGCGTTCCATCCACGGTGAGCCGATAGGGACGCTCGGAAATCACCCGCAACCCCAGGTTCTCCAGCATCGGTAACACGTCCGACAGCGGCAAATCGTCGTGCTGACGATAGAGTTTCAGACGCAGGCTGTCGCTGCCGTCGCGGTACAACGCCTGCAAGCTCAGATGCAGGTCTTCCGGACCACGCAGCGCGGCCAGGCGTTCGACATCGCGTGCGGCGATCTGCGCGGTCGATTCCTCGATATAACCGGCCGGCAGCGCACGACCATAACCGGCCGCCAGACGCAAACCATCGCGCTCGCCGCAGTTGGCAACCAACGCCTCGCGCAAATCGTCGTGCCAGTTGCGCAACAGGTGCGCCAGGCGCGACTCCAATTCGGTGGTATCAAATTCCAACGCCTCGCCCAGCTTTGGCCGCGCAATCAGGTGCAACTGCGCCAATGGCGATTCGCCCAGCACCACGTTGGCGTCGATGTACTCGGCATGCAGCGCGTCCTTCAGCAGTGCCTCGATGCGTAGGCGCACATCGGTATTGAAGCGTTCGCGCGGGATGTACACCAACGCCGAAATGAAGCGACCGTACTTGTCGCGGCGCAGGAACAAGCGACTACGCACCCGCTCCTGCAGGCCGAGGATGCCCATCGCGGTGCGGTACAGTTCTTCCTCATTGGATTGGAACAGCTCCTCGCGCGGCAGCGTCTCCAAAATGTGGCGCAAGGCCTTGCCACTGTGGCTGCTCGGAGTCAGCTCGGATTTGCGCATCACGTAGTCGTAGCGCTCGCGTACCAGCGGGATTTCCGATGGGCGGCGGTTGTAGGCGCTGGAAGTGAACATGCCGAGGAAACGCTGCTCGGCGACGATGCGTCCCTTGGCATCGAACTCCAACACGCCGATGTAGTCCATGTAGCCACTGCGGTGCACCCGCGAGCGCGCGTTGGTCTTGGTCAGGATCAACGCATCCTTGGTACCTGCCTCGCTGAGGCCCTGCGCGGCAAGCGTGCGCACTGGACGCGCCGGCGACTTGTCCTGACCACGCAGAAGACCCAGGCCACTGTCTTGCAACGGCGCCAGCATGTCTTCGCCGCCCTGCTTTTCCACCCGGTACTCGCGGTAGCCGAAGAAAGTGAAATGATCGGCCGCAGCCCACCGCAGGAACTCCTGCGCCTCGCGCCGGCCCTTGTCGTCTACCGGCAAACGCCGCGTGGTCAGGTCATCGGCCAGGGTCAGCATCTTCTCGCGCATGCCACCCCAATCGCGCACGATGGTGCGCACCTCGCCGAGAATGCGCTGGATCGCCGCCTGCACCCGTGGCATTTCCTCCGGCGGATGGCGATCAATCTCCAGCGCCATCAGCGATTCCGGCTTGCCTTCGCCGATGCTTTCCAACGCGCCGTTCTTGTCGCGTTGCATGCGCAACACCGGATGGCCAAGGACATGCACGCCGATGCCCAGGTCCGAGAGCAAAATGCTCACCGAATCGACCAGAAACGGCATGTCGTCGTTGACGATCTGCAGCACGGTATGCGTGGACTCCCAGCCATCGTCTCGCAGCGTCGGATTGAACATCCGCACGTTGGCCGTTCCGGGTTTGCGCTTGCGCGCGAATTCCAGCATCGAGGCGGCCAACGCGGCCCACTCTGGCGGGGTATGGTGAGGGAATTCGTCCTCCTCCATACGCCTGTAGAACGCCTCGGCAAAGGCCTGCGCCTGCTCCTGGCGAGCGGCGGGGTAGCGCTTGCGCAGCGCGGCGAACACCGGCCCCAAACTGAAACCCACCGCCGCCATCGGTGCGGCATCGATCACCTTGGCCATGGCCTCCACGACCGGCACCGACTTGCGCGAAGTCGCCGCAGGCTTGGCTTTCGACCTGGATGTTGGTTTGGCAACGGATGGGGTCGCTGGCTGACGGGCGGCAACCGAGGATTTGCTGGAACCGGGAGCGACGTTTTTAGGCTTCATGGCGGAGAGCTGCAACGATGCTCGATAGTAAGGCCAAAATTGTAATAGCGACACCTGCCAATCACGTGCTGGATCGCGAACCGGATCGGTCCATACCGCCAGGCGCCAGCGCACCACAGAACAGCCACAATCGCCCCATCACACTCATCCTTCGTCATGATCGAGCGCGACTATCTCCATCCGGATGAGGGGTGAAACGTATGGTGGTCATGGCTATCCAAATTATAAACTAGACGGTATAGTTCAAAATTATGAGCCTCTTTTCATGCTCCCGCCACCGGTTGTGTCAAGCGAACGACCACCGCATCCGCGAGGCTGTGCACAGCCTGTGCTCCGGGCAAGATATAGCCCTGATGGCGGCTTGCATCTTCACATTCTGACCGGAGTATCGCCCCCATGACCTCCACATTCACATTGCGCTCTCTCGCCCTGGCCTGCGCCGTCGTGGTGTCCCTGGCATCGTGCAAGAAGCAAGAACAACAGCAGGCCATGCCACCGCCTGAAGTGGGCGTGTTGCAGGCCCAGCCGCAGACCGTGCCGCTGCAACGCGAACTGGTCGGTCGGCTGACCGCATTCCGTAGCGCCGACGTGCGCGCACGCGTTGCCGGCGTGCTGGAGAAACGCATCTACATCGAAGGTAGCGACGTCGAGCAAGGCCAGCCGCTATTCCAGATCGATCCTGCACCGCTGCATGCGGCGCTGGCCTCGGCACAGGGGCAACTGGCGGCGGCCGAAGCCGACTACGCCAATTCCAAAGCCGCCGCCAGCCGCGCCCGCAGCCTGGCGCCAAAGGCCTACGTGTCCAAGTCCGACCTGGATACCGCCGAAGCCAGCGAACGCCGTGATTCGGCGGCGGTGCAGCAAGCCCGCGCGGCCGTGGAAACCGCGCGCATCAACCTCGGCTATGCCACCGTGACCGCTCCCATTGCCGGCCGCGCCGGCAAGCAGCAGGTCACCGAAGGCGCGCTGGTCGGCCAGGGCAGCGCCACCTTGCTGACCACCATCGACCAACTCGATCCGCTGTATGTCAATTTCTCGATGAGCGCCGACGAGCTTGCCCAACTGCGTCAGGCACAGAGCAACGGCAACGTCACCCTGAGTGCAGAAGACCAGTCCACGCTGCAGGTCAAACTTGGCGACGGCAGCACCTACGCGCATACAGGCACCCTGGATTTCTCCGGCGCCACGGTCGACCCCAGCACCGGCTCGGTGACGCTGCGCGCGCAGTTACCGAACCCCGAGCGGGTGCTGTTGCCGGGCGCCTTCGTCAGCTTCACGGCCAACTTCGGCCAGCGCAAAGACGTCTATCTGATCCCGCAGGTCGCGGTGTTGCACGATGCCAAGGGCGCCTACGCCATGGCGGTGGGCAAGGACGGCAAGGTGCTGCGCAAGGATCTCACTCTGGTCGGCCAACAGGGCGACCGTTGGATCGTCGGCGCCGGCCTACAGGCTGGCGATCAGGTCGTGGTCAGCGGCCTGCCCAAGGTCAAGGAAGGCGGAGCGGCCATCGCCAAACCGTGGACAGCGGACACCCCAACCCAGCCGGGAGGCCCCGCGTCGGCCAAGCCGGGCAGTGGCCAACCGCAGGGCGCGGCGCACGGCGACACGCCGGCCGCCGCGACCGCTTCCGCCCAGCCGAAACAGCAGTAACGGACCTTCACCATGCCTAAGTTCTTCATCGAGCATCCGGTCTTCGCCTGGGTGGTGGCGATCTTGATTTCGCTCAGCGGCGTGATCGCCATCCTCAACCTCGGCGTGGAGTCTTATCCGTCGATCGCACCGCCGCCTCAGGTCACCGTCAGCGCGAGCTACCCCGGCGCCAGCGCCAGCGCCACCGAGCGCTCGGTCACCCAGGTGATCGAGCAACAACTGACCGGCATCGATCACCTGCTGTACTTCAATTCGTCCTCGTCCTCCAATGGCAGCGCCAGCATCACCCTCACCTTCGAGACCGGAACCAACCCGGATATCGCGCAGGTGCAGGTACAGAACAAGGTCTCACTGGCGACGCCGCGCCTGCCCTCGGAAGTGACCGCCCAGGGCGTGGTGGTGGCCAAGGCCAACGCCGGCTTCCTCAGTGTGATCGCACTGCGTTCGGACAATCCTTCGATCGACCGCGATGCGCTCAACGACATCGTCGGCTCGCGGGTCCTGGAACAGATCTCGCGCGTACCCGGTGTCGGTAGCACCCAGCAGTTCGGTGCCGAGTACGCCATGGACGTCTGGCTGAACCCGGAGAAATTGCAGGGTTACCACATGTCCGCCAGCGACGTGTTCAACGCGATCCGCGCGCAGAACGTGCAGTTCGCCGCCGGTTCGATCGGCTCGGATCCGGCACCGCAAGGGCAGTCGTTCACCGCGACGGTCAGCGCCGAGGGCCGCTTCAGCTCGCCCGAGCAGTTCGAGAACATCATCCTGCGCGCCGATGGCAACGGCACCGTGGTGCGACTGAAGGACGTGGCACGGGTCGCGTTCGGCCCGACCACCTTCGGCTTCGACACCCAGTACAACGGCAAGCCGACCGGCGCCTTCGCCATCCAGTTGCTACCGGGTGCCAATGCGCTGAACGTGTCCGCAGCGGTCAAGGCGAAGATGGACGAACTGCAGCCGAGCTTTCCGCAAGGCGTCACCTGGTTCACGCCTTACGAGAGCACCACCTTCGTCAAGATCTCGATTGAGGAAGTGGTCAAGACCCTGGCCGAGGCAATCGTGCTGGTGTTCCTGGTGATGCTGATATTCCTGCAGAACTTCCGCGCCACCCTCATCCCCACGCTGGTGATCCCGGTGGCGCTGCTGGGCACCTTCCTCGGCATGTGGATCATCGGCTTCACCATCAACCAATTGACCCTGTTCGCGATGGTGCTGGCGATCGGCATCGTGGTCGACGATGCGATCGTGGTGATCGAGAACGTCGAACGCATCATGTCCGAGGAGCATCTGGCGCCGAAAGCGGCCACGCACAAGGCGATGAATCAGATCACCGGCGCGGTGGTGGCGATCACCGTGGTGCTGGCGGCGGTGTTCATCCCCTCGGCCATGCAACCTGGCGCTGCCGGCGCGATCTACAAGCAGTTCGCGATCACCATCGCGATGTCGATGGGCTTCTCCGCATTCCTTGCACTGAGCTTTACTCCGGCGCTATGCGCGGCCTTCCTCAAGCCGACACACAACGCCAATCCGAACTGGCTCTATCGCACCTTCAACACTTACTACGACAAGCTATCGCAGCGTTATGTCGGCGCGGTCGGCGGCAGTATCCGGCACACGCCACGCTGGATGGCGGTGTTCGCCCTGCTGGTGGTGCTGTGCGGCTTCCTGTTTACGCGCATGCCGGGCAGCTTCCTGCCGGAAGAGGATCAGGGGTTCGCTCTGGCAATCGTGCAGTTGCCGCCGGGTGCGACCAAAGCACGTACCAACCAGGTGTTCGCGCAAATGCGCGGCATATTGCAGCAGCAGAAAGCGGTCGAAGGAATGCTGCAGGTGGCTGGCTTCAGTTTTCTGGGACGCGGCGAAAATGTGGGCATGGGCTTCATCCGGCTCAAGCCCTGGGAAGAGCGCACGGTCACCGCAAGCGAACTGATCCAGCAATTGAACGGAATGTTCTACGGCATCAAGGACGCGCAGATTTTCGTGGTGAACCTGCCCACGGTGCAGGGACTTGGCCAATTCGGTGGCTTCGACATGTGGCTGCAGGACCGTAGCGGCGCGGGCCAGGAGGCGCTGCTGCAGGCCCGCAACATGCTGCTCGGCAAGGCTGCGCAGCGTCAGAACACGCTGGCCGGAGTCCGCCCGAACGGCCTGGAGAACGCGCCGCAGTTGCAACTCAAGGTCGATCGCGTGCAGGCGCAGTCGATGGGCCTGTCGATCAACGATATCTACCAATCCATCCAGTTGATGCTGGCGCCTGTCTACGTCAACGACTTCTTCTACGAAGGTCGCATCAAGCGCGTCAACATGCAGGCTGACGCACCGTTCCGCATCGGTCCGGAGTCGCTGCGTAATTTCTATGTACCCAGCAGCACCGCCACCGACGATAGCGGCCTGCGCCAGATGATCCCATTGAGCACCGTGGTGAAGTCGGACTGGGAATACGGCTCGCCATCGCTGAGCCGCTACAACGGCTATTCGGCGATGAACATTGTCGGCAACCCGGCCCCGGGCAGCAGCTCCGGCCAGGCGATGAGCGCGATGGAAGACATCGTCACCAACGATCTGCCAAAGGGCTTCGGCTTCGACTGGAGTGGCATGTCCTACCAGGAGATCATCGCCGGCAATACCGCCACGCTGCTGCTGGTCCTGTCGATCGTGGTGGTGTTCCTGTGCTTGGCAGCGTTGTACGAGAGTTGGTCGATTCCGGTCTCGGTGCTGTTGGTGGTGCCGATCGGCGTGCTCGGCGCAGTCGCGTTCTCGCTGCTGCGCGGGCTGCCCAACGACATCTACTTCAAAATCGGTCTGATCACGGTGATCGGCCTGGCGGCGAAGAACGCGATTTTGATCGTGGAATTCGCCGTGGAGCAGCGCGCGATGGGCAAGACCTTACGCGAGGCTGCGGCAGAGGCGGCGCACCTGCGCTTCCGTCCGATTCTGATGACCTCGTTCGCGTTCATCCTCGGCGTGCTGCCGATGGCCATCTCCAGTGGCGCGGGCGCCAACGCACGCCACGCGATCGGCACCGGCGTGATCGGCGGAATGCTGTTCGCCACGCTGTTCGGCGTGTTGTTCATCCCGCTGTTCTTCGTGGTGGTGCGGCACATGCTCGGCGACAAGCTGGACGCGCCTTCGCAGGAATACGTCACCCGCCAGGAGCAGGGCATGAACCTGCATCAGCAGGATCGGTAAAGCGTCGCGCGCCTGGACACCGGGCACGCGCAAAACCCTCCGTGCAGCGACAAAAAAGCGGCTGAAACGCCGCTTTTTTGTCTGTAGACATCAGCGACTGCGGCTCAACGCAATCCCGTTTCGTTGCGCGCGATCACCAGCCGTTGGATTTCCGAGGTTCCTTCGTAGATTTCGGTGATCTTGGCGTCGCGGAAATAGCGCTCCAGTGGCATTTCCTTGGAATAACCCATACCGCCATGGATCTGCACCGCCTGGTGGGTGATCCACATCGCCGCTTCGGAGGCGGTCAGCTTGGCCACCGACGCTTCGGTGGTAAATTGCTGTCCCTGCCCCTTCAACCAAGCGGCACGCAGGGTGAGCAGCAATGCCGCATCCAGCTTGCACTTCATGTCGGCGATCTTGGCCTGGGTCATCTGAAATGTGCCGATCGGCGAACCGAATGCCTTGCGCTCCTTCACGTAGTCCAACGTCGCCTGGTAGGCCGCCCGCGCAAGACCGATGGCCTGCGAGGCAATGCCGATACGCCCTGCGTCGAGCACGCTCATCGCGATTTTGAAACCCTCTCCCGGCGTCCCCAGCACCTGGTCCGCCGTCGCCAGATAATCCTGGAATTCGATCTCGCAGGTGGCCGAAGCGCGGATGCCCAGCTTGGGTTCGGTCTTGCCACGATGGAACCCCGGCTTGTCGGTGTCGATCACGAAGGCGGTGATACCGCGTGCGCCCCGCTCCGGTTCACTCATCGCAAATAGCACGATGTACTTGGCAACCGGACCGGAGGTGATCCAGCTCTTCTTGCCGTTGATCAGGAAGCTGCCATCGTCCCGACGCAGCGCACGGCAGCGCATCGCGGTGGCATCGGAGCCGGACTGCGGCTCGGTCAGCGCAAAGGCACCGATCTGTTGTCCCTGCGCGATGGCGCGCACGTATTTCTGCTTCTGCGCCTCGTCGCCGTTCTTGAGGATGCCGCCGCAAAACAGCGAATTATTGACCGACATGATGGTGGAATGCGCCGCGTCGCCAGCGGCGATCTCGATCATGGCCAGCACATAGGCGATGGGATCCATGCCAGCGCCACCGTATTGCTCCGGTACCTCGATGCCCATCAAACCGTTCTCGCCCAGCAGGCGAATATTTTCCAGTGGAAACTCACCGGTACGGTCGTAGTGTTCGGCGCTGGGTGCGATCCGTTCCTGGGCGATGCGCCGCGCCACGTCCTGGATCATCAATTGCTCATCGCTAAGTTTGAAATCCACCTCGCGCCTCCCGGTCGTGTTGGTACGCACATCTTAACCACCGACCATACGCCAGCGTTTGCCTGACTTGACCCGACCTACTTAGCAACCGAAAATATCTCTATATCGCGATATGGAGATATTTATGGATCTGGAGGACTGGTCGACCAGATTGAAGGTGTTCGCCGATGCGACCCGGGTACGCCTGTTGGCGCTACTGGAGCAAGAAGAACTGACCGTGGCCGAACTCTCGGCGATCACCCGCCTGGCGCAACCGCGCGTCTCGACCCATCTGGCCAAACTCAAGGAGGCCGGGCTGGTCCGCGACCGCCGTGCTGGCGTGTCGGCCTATTATCGCTTCGACGAAAGCCTGCTGGACCCGGCGCAACGCGCACTGTGGCTGGCGCTGAGCACCGGCAGCGACGACCCGCTGCTGCGCCAGGACGCCGAACGCGTGGCAGCAGTCCTGGCCAACCGCGCCACCGACCAGAACTGGGCCGACTCGGTCGCCGGCGACATGGAACGCCACTATTCGCCCGGGCGCACTTGGGAAGCGCTGGCGCGCACCGCACTGCCGCTGCTGGAGACCGGAGACGTCCTGGATATCGCCTCCGGCGACGGCGTCCTGGCCGAGCTGGTCGCTCCGCATGCGCGGCGCTACGTGTGCATCGACACCAGCGCGCGCGTGGTGGCCGCGGCCAGCGAACGCTTGCGGCGGCTGAGCAACGTGGAGGTGCGCGAGGGCGACATGCATGCGCTGCCGTTCGCAGATGCCAGCTTCGACCTGGTGGTGATGATGCACGCGTTGACCTACGCCACCAAACCGGCGCACGCTGTCTGGGAATCGGCGCGCGTGTTGCGCCCCGGCGGTCGCCTGTTGCTATGCAGCCTGGCCCACCACGAACACAAGGCCGCCGTGCAGGCCTACGGCCATGTCAATCTCGGCTTCTCGGCCAAGGAACTGCGCAAGTTCATCCACAAGGCCGGACTGGAGGTCTCCAGCCTGGAAACCGTGACCCGGGAAAAGCGCCCCCCGCATTTCGAGGTGATTTCGTTGATCGCGGTCAAGCCGGGAGAACCGAGCACTCCCCCGCATGCGGAAAATCTCCCATCATCCAAGATCAGTACGGGAACCCTGTCATGAACGCCTCCGCCTCTCCTCAAGGCCCAAGCCTGCCCTGGCTGCATCCGCAGCGGGCGCAGGCGCTGCTGCAGGCGCTGTCCGAGCGCATCCTCATCATCGATGGCGCGATGGGCACCATGATCCAGCGCCATGGCTTGCAGGAAGCCGATTATCGCGGCGAGCGTTTCGCCGCCGGCTACGACAGCGCGCAAGCTCAGCATGTGCATGGCCCTGGCTGCGATCATGCGGTGCATGGTCACGACCTGAAAGGCAATAACGATCTCTTGCTGCTGACACGCCCGGAAGTGATCGCCGAGATCCACCGCGCCTATCTCGAAGCCGGCGCCGACCTGCTGGAAACCAATACCTTCAACGCCACCGCGATCAGTCAGGCCGATTACCATCTGGAACACTTGGTCTACGAACTCAACAAAGCCGGCGCGCGGGTCGCGCGCGAGTGCTGCGACGCGGTGGAAGCACAACAAGCCCGCGACGGTGGACCGGACAAACCACGCTTTGTGATCGGCGTCCTCGGCCCGACCAGCCGCACCGCCTCCATCAGCCCCGACGTCAACGACCCCGGCTACCGCAACACCAGCTTCGACGAACTGCGCGCCACCTACCGCGAAGCCATCGATGGCCTGATCGACGGCGGTGCCGACACGCTGATGGTCGAGACGATCTTCGATACGCTCAACGCCAAGGCCGCGCTGTACGCGATTGAGGAGGTGTTCGACGCGCGCGGCGGACGCCTGCCGGTGATGATCTCCGGCACCATCACCGACGCCTCCGGACGCACCCTGTCCGGACAGACCGCCGAAGCGTTCTATGCCTCGGTCGCGCATGGTCGGCCACTGTCGGTCGGCTTGAACTGCGCGCTAGGGGCCAAGGATCTGCGACCACACGTGGAGACCCTGGCACGGATCGCCGACGGCTACGTCAGCACGCACCCCAACGCCGGCCTACCCAACGCATTCGGCGAATACGACGAAAGCCCAGAGGAAATGGCCGCCACGCTCAAAGAATTTGCCGAAGCGGGGCTGTTGAATCTGGTCGGTGGTTGTTGTGGCACCACCCCCGCTCACATCCGCGCGATCGCCGAGGCAGTGCGCGGGCTGCGTCCACGCCTGCCGCTGGCAGCGCAGCGGCAGGCCGCCTGAGATGTACACACAGCGCGCCGCTGTCGCCACCGCCTTACCGATGGCTCGGCGCCTGCGCGCCGCCGCGTCTGTGCGCTCGTGCACCTCCCCGCTCCTGGAACGCTGATCCAATGTCTTCCGCTCGCATCACCCGCTTGTCCGGTCTGGAACCACTGCTGCTGACTCCGGACCTGCTGTTCGTCAATGTCGGCGAGCGCACCAACGTCACCGGTAGCGCACAGTTCCGCAAGCTGATCAAGGAAGAACGCTACGAGGAGGCTGTGGAGGTGGCGCGCCAGCAAGTCGCCAATGGCGCGCAAATCCTCGACGTCAACATGGACGAGGGTCTGATCGACTCGGAGAAAGCGATGGTGCGCTTTCTTAACCTGATCATGTCCGAGCCGGACATCGCACGCATTCCGGTCATGGTCGACTCGTCCAAGTGGAGCGTGATCGAAGCCGGACTGAAGTGCCTGCAGGGCAAGAGCGTGGTCAACTCGATTTCGCTCAAGGAAGGCGAAGCGGTGTTCCTCGAACAGGCGCGCAAAGTGCTGCGCTACGGCGCCGCGACGGTGGTGATGGCGTTCGATGAAGTCGGTCAGGCCGATACTTGCGCGCGCAAAGTCGAGATATGCACCCGCGCCTACCGCATCCTGACCGAGCAGGTTGGCTTTCCACCTGAAGACATCGTGTTCGACCCCAACATCTTCGCTGTCGCCACCGGGATCGAGGAGCACGACAACTACGCGGTCGACTTCATCGAAGCCACCCGCATCATCAAGCGCACCCTGCCCCACTGCCACGTCTCCGGCGGCGTCTCCAACGTCTCCTTCTCCTTCCGGGGCAACGAGAGCGTGCGTCAGGCGATTCACTGCGTGTTTTTGTACCACGCGATCTCCGCCGGCATGGACATGGGGATCGTCAATGCCGGCGGCATGCCGATCTACGACGAGCTGGACGCCGAACTGCGCGAGCGAGTGGAGGACGTGATCCTCAATCGTCGCCGCGACGCCACCGAGCGACTGCTGGAAATCGCCGAGCGTCACAAGAAGACCGGCACGCGCGAAACCGGACTTGCCACGCGAGAAAAACTGGCATGGCGCGAGAAAACCGTGCGCGAGCGCCTGAGTCACTCGCTCGTGCACGGCATCGACGAATTCATCGAGCTGGACACCGAAGAAGCCCGGCAACAGTCATCGCGGCCGCTGGACGTCATCGAAGGGCCGTTGATGGACGGCATGAACGTGGTCGGCGACCTGTTCGGTGCCGGCAAGATGTTCCTGCCGCAAGTGGTGAAATCGGCACGGGTGATGAAGAAGGCCGTCGCCTACCTGCTGCCGTACATCGAAGCGGAAAAGCGGCGCAGTGGCGATACCGCCAAGTCCAACGGCAAGATCATCATGGCCACGGTCAAGGGCGACGTGCACGACATCGGCAAGAACATCGTCGGCGTGGTCCTGGCTTGCAACAACTTCGAGGTGGTCGATCTTGGTGTGATGGTGCCAACCCAGACCATCCTCGACCGCGCGCGCGCCGAAAACGCCGACATCATCGGCTTGTCCGGGCTGATCACGCCATCGCTGGAAGAGATGACCCACGTCGCGCGCGAGATGCAGCGGCAAGGCTTCTCGATTCCGCTGTTGATCGGCGGCGCCACTACCTCGCGTGCGCATACCGCATTGAAAATCGACCCGCACTATGCCGCACCAACCGTGTGGGTGAAGGACGCCTCGCGCGCGGTCGGCGTGGCCCAATCGCTGATTTCGCGCGAACTGCGCGCCGCATTCATCGCCTCCAACGACGCCGACTACGCCGAAATTCGCCAACGCCACAAGAACCGCGGCGACGCCAAACGCCTGGTCACACTGCAACATGCGCGCGCACAACGCTTCGACGGTGGCTGGGACACCTACACGCCCCCCGCGCCGCTACAACCGGGGCTGCATGTATTCGAGGACTACCCGCTACCCGAGCTGATCGAACTGATCGACTGGACCCCGTTCTTCCAGGCCTGGGAACTGGCGGGCAAGTTCCCGGCGATCCTCACCGACGAGATCGTCGGCCAGCAGGCCAGCGAGCTGTATCAGGACGCACGCGTCATGCTCAAGCGCATCGTCGAGGAAAAATGGCTGACTGCCAAAGCCGTGTTCGGACTATGGCCGGCACAGTCGGTGGGCGACGATGTGGAGGTCCTGATTGCCGACACGCACTGCGCGACTGGTAACGCGGCAGGAGCCGATGCGCCGAGCGGCTCCGCTCTTGGCGCATGCGCATCGTCAGCCTCGATTCCAGCGTCCCAGCATGTGCTGCACTTTTTGCGCCAGCAAGTGGACAAACCCGTCGAGCGCCCGGACTTCTGCCTGGCCGATTTCATCGCTCCGCGCGATAGCGGCAAACAGGACTGGATGGGTGCGTTCGCGGTGACCGCCGGGCTCGGCATCGAGCCGCATGTGGCCCGCTTCGAGGCCGCACACGACGATTACAACGCGATCCTGCTCAAGGCACTGGCAGACCGCCTGGCCGAAGCACTGGCCGAACGCCTGCATCAGCGCGTGCGCACCGAATTCTGGGGCTACGCCAACGACGAGACGTTGGACAACGACGCCCTCATCTCCGAACGCTACCGTGGCATCCGCCCTGCGCCCGGCTACCCGGCTTGTCCCGACCACAGCGAGAAACACACCTTGTTCGCCCTGCTCGACGCCGGACGCAACGCGAGCATGTCGCTGACCGAAAGTTTTGCCATGCTGCCGACCGCGGCGGTATCGGGTTACTACTTCAGCCACCCGCACAGCCAGTATTTCGTGGTGGGACGGCTGGGCAAGGAACAGGTCGCCGACTACGCCCGGCGCAAGAACGTGCCGCTGGCGCAGGCTGAACGCTGGTTGGCCTCGAACCTGGACTACGATCCGGAATAAAAGCGGACATCCAAATTCAGCAAAGCGATTCCGGGCAAAGCCAGCAGCGCAAAGGGCATCCGTCGCCTGGTGTGCCCACAATGGCATCGATACGGGGTACACCGGCCGCTCCCAACAGCAGCGCTGGACGAAACAGCCTTGTGAAGCTGGAGCTGCGCTGGAGCGGGCATGTCAAAAGCGCGCGGTGTCGTTGTAAACGACCTGGCATGTCAATGACCATCGCGCCTGACGATCAGCCAACCAGGCGTGCATGTTCAGGCTTTTCCAACGCCCCACAGCACGCAAGGCGGACCTTACCAGGTGACAGCAGCGCGGAACGCAAGCACAATTATCGTCTGCGTTAAGTGAAAAGAATCCATCATAACGGTTCCGTTAACGCCAATTACGACGGTTTCCCAACACCCTGGCTGCAATCATTCACAGGTTATGCGCATCTTGGTCGCCGAAGACGATACTTCCATTGCCGTTGCGCTACGCGATTCGCTTATCGAATGTGGCCATGTGGTCGACCACGTCAGCGATGGTGCCGCTGCCGATCACGCGCTCCTGGCCGAGTCCTACCATCTTCTGGTGCTGGATCTAGGCCTGCCACGACGCGACGGGCTGCAGGTGCTGCAACGCTTGCGCGAACGCCGCGACAAGATTCCGGTTCTCGTCGTGACCGCACGCGACGCGGTGGAAGACCGTATCCAAGCACTCGACCAGGGCGCTGACGACTATCTCATCAAGCCATTCGAACTGTCCGAATTCCTAGCCCGCACGCGCGCACTCCTGCGTCGCAGCAGCAGTGGCGGCGTCCCTGAGCTGGTCATGGGTCAATTGCGGATCAACTTGGCCGGGCGCCGCGTCTGGCTGCAGGATAAGCCACTGGATCTGACCGCACGCGAATTTGCCTTACTGGAAACCCTGCTGCTGCGCAGCGGGCGCGTGATCAGCCGTGGCCAGTTGACCGAAGCGCTGTGCGATTGGCAACAAGAAATCACCGACAATGGCCTGGATATCTCCATGCACCGCCTGCGCCGCAAGCTGCATGGCACAGGGGTCGGCATCCGCACCATCCGTGGGCTAGGTTACATGCTGGAAGAATCGAACGCTGCCGCATCCACCACTGACGCGCCGCCTCAGCAGTGAGCACAGCCGCAGCGGCGCGACAGCCGGCATACCGCCATCCCAGCCTACGTCGACGATTGCTGGCGTTCCTGCTGATTCCAACACTGCTGTTGATGCTGCTGGTGTCGGCGCTGTTTTATGTGGCGATGCTCAAATACAGCAACCATGTGCACGACATGGACTTGAAGGAAGAGGCGCAAGCCCTGGCGAAGGCCATCAACGACACTGGCGAACACCTGCCATTATCGCTGCAGACACGGCGACTGTTGGAGTACAGCAACAGCAGCCGGATCTTTTTCGAGGTGCGCAGCCGCCGCTATGGTGTCATCAGCAGCAGCGCACAGCATATTCCCGAGCACCCCGCTCCTACCCAGACGGGGCGAGTGATGCTGTACAGCACGCGTATGGCCAACGGCGTGCCGGTGCGCGCCGCCAGCCTGTTGCTACCCTCGACCCGCAGTACAGAGGACTGGCTGACGGTTTCCGTCGCCGAAACCCTGGACGACCGCCAACGACGCGCACGCGAGATCCTGTTGTTGATGCTCCCCACCGAACTCCTGCTCACCTGCTCCCTGTTCGTCCTGGTCTGGCATGGCGTGAAAATTGGCCTGCGTCTGCTGGGACCGGCGGTGCAAAGGCTCGACGACAGCCAGCGCGACTTCAGCCCGATCTCCGGCCCGGACATCCCGCTGGAGGTGCTACCGCTGACACAGGCCATCGATGGCCTGCTCGGGCGGATCAAACAATTGATGGCACTGCAGGAACGCTTCGTCGCCGACGCGGCGCACCAATTGCGCACACCGCTGGCAGGGCTGAGCATGCACGTACAACGCGCCCAAGCCAGCAAAAGCCCGCAAGACAGCGCACAAGCACTGCAGCACATCCGCCGACTCACTGACCGTGCCACTCGCACCTCCACCCAGTTACTGGCGCTCACACGCACCCTGACCCCACGCGAAAGCATCCGGCCTTTGCTGCCACTGGACCTGACGCAATGGCTGCCGCAGGCCCTCACCGAACGCATCCCCGACGCACTGCACGCGGATGTGGACCTGGGCTACGACGGCGGAGACAGCGACACCGCCTGGGTGGCCGCCGATGCCTGGGCACTGCGCGAATTGCTCGATAATCTGCTGGACAATGCCTTCCGACACGCCGCCAACAACATGGTCACCGTCAGCCTGCGCTGCGATGGGCAACACGTCCTGTTGGCGGTGGACGATGCGGGCACGGGCGTAGAAGAAGCCTTGCTGCCACGTCTGGGGGAGCGTTTCTTCCGCGCGCCCGACGCGCCCGAAGGCGGGACCGGGCTGGGCCTGGCGATCGTCGCCAACATCGCCGCGCGGCATCATGCGAAAATCCGCTATACGCGCTCGGCACTTGGAGGCTTACGCGCCGAACTGGATCTGCCAGCCAACACGGAACCAAAGGCATGAGTGCGCAGCACACGTTTTTGCACAGCATCCTGGCACTGCTCGTCATCGCACTGGGCGGCTGTGCCAGCACCCCATTACCGGATCTGACTCAGCCACTGCCAACGCACTGGTCCGATGTACCGGAAGCAACCAACCCGCGTCCCGCAGGCAGCGCCTGGTGGCAGGACTTCCACGACCCGCAACTCGATGCACTGGTCGCACAAGCGCTGCACGAGGACCTCGACGTGGCCCAGGCACTGGCCAAATTACGTGCGGCGCGGCGCATGAATTCGGTCGTCGACGCTCCTCTTCGCCCGCAACTCCATATCCGCACCGAAGAACCGATCGACCCTGACGCGAGCGCCTCGTTCCTGGTCGCCGGTGTCAACGCCGAATGGGAACTTCCCCTATTCGGACGCGACAAGGCGAACCATCTCGTGGCCAGCGGCGATCTGCAGAGCGCGCAAGCCAATCTGGCACAGGTACGTGCCTCCACCATTGCCGATGTGGTGCGCTACTGGATCGATCTGCGTCACGCGCAACAGGCCGAACGTCTGTCGCAGGACATCGCCACCGCACGCCAGCAGCAGGCGACACTGCAGGCGGCACTGGTCCGGTTGCAACTGGCCGCTCCAGCCACCGAGGCGCAGGCCCAGGCCGCCGCCGCGCAGGCGCAAACCGCAGTGGAGGAACCGCGCCGCGCTGCGGCCGCCGCCGCGCAGCGACTGGCGGTGCTGTTGGGACGCTCCGTGCCGGATCCAGCCTGGACCGCGACGACCGCCACGACGGCTCCACCAGCGTTGCAGATCGCCGCAATCGACAGCGTGCCGGCCGACCTGCTGCGCCGACGGCCCGACATCGCCGCGCATGAGGCCGATGTGCTCAGCGCCGCGGGCAGGCTCGGCATCGCCAAAGCCGACCGCTACCCCAGCATTGGCCTGGGCGGTGCGATCCGCTGGTCAACCAGACTGGTGAGCTACCGACGCACTTCCACCCACGGCATCGCCTCATTAGGGCCGCTCGTCGACATTCCGCTATTCGACTGGGGTCTGCGTAAGGCCAAGGCACAGGCGCACGGCGACTTGCTGGAAGCGGCCGCCCTGGCCTATCGGCAAAATGTGCTGGAAGCGGTGGCGGAGGTGCAGAACGCCCTGGGCACGTTCGAACAGCAACGACAGAACGCCCAGACCCAACAGCAAACGCTGCAGGCCCTGCAACAGGTTGCCGACGCCATGCAACAAAGACGGCGGCTGGGACTGGTCAGCGATCTCGACGTGGCTGCGCAGCAGAGCGAGCGTGACCAGGCTGCCTTAGCGTTGTCGGAAACACAGCGCCAGCGCGACTTGGCCTACGTCGCCCTGCACATGGCGCTGGGAAGTTCGAACACACCGATGATGGCAAGCGTCAACGAAGGTACCAAGCACTGATGGTCGCGCTAGCCCGCCAGACCCTGCGTTACGAATGGCGCCGTTTCATGCCGGTGGTCGTGTCGGTCGGCTTCGCCAGCCTGCTGCTACTGCTACAGACAGCGCTGGTGCTGGGCATCTTCGGCAGCGCCAGTGTCTACATCTCCGCCTCCAAGACCGATCTATGGCTGGGCTATCCGGGCACACAGAGCGTGGACCAGGGCCGCCAGATCGATCCGGACGCGGCCATGCCGCTGTATCTGGACCCACGGGTGGCGCAGATCGAACCATTCGTGTGGCTCGACGGCGACTGGCGTGGCCCAAGCGATAATGGCGCTGTGTCGATCTACGTCTCCGGCATCGATACCCGGGATGACGGGCTGATGTTCGCGCGACTGCTCAGTCCAGCGCAACGCGCAGCCCTGCGCGAGCCGGACACGGTGATCGTGGACCGCTCGGAACTGGACAAACTCGGCGTCGGGATCGGCAGCAGCGCGCGCATCAACGGCCACCGAGTCCGGGTGATCGGCGTCGGTCGCGGCCTACGCACGCTAGGTGGGGTCAACATCCTGACCTCGCTGGATACCGCACGCGTCCTCAACAGCGACGCCGCGCATCCGGATTGGCCGACCTACATCGTGGCGCGGCTGCGTCCAGGTACCGATCAGCAAACGGTGGCGCAAGCCATCGCCGGCATGACGGCTCCCAGACGCGTCCAGGTCTGGAGCGCGAACGATTTCGCCCGGCGCACCATCTTGTTCTGGATGTTCAACACCGGGGCCGGTTCCGGTGTGCTGTTCATTGGCGGCATCGTGCTCCTCGTCGGCATGGCGGTCACCAGCCAGACGTTACTGGCGACCGTCCTCGGTGCCACCCGCGAATACGCCACGCTCAATGCGCTGGGAGTGAGCATGCGTGCACTGCGCTGGGTGGTGCTGGAGCAAGCCGCCTGGGTTGGCGCGCTGGGGCTGGCCGGAGCCAGTGTCCTGGGCGCGGCGCTGGTGGCACTGGGGCGTGCGCACGACGTGCCGGTGGCATTCGACGCTAGCGGCTGGGCCCTGTGTATCTGCGCGGTACTCCTACTGACCTTCGTCTCGGCCTTGGCCGCGCTGCGCGGACTGCGCCGCGCCGATCCCGCGTTGCTGCTGCGATGAGCCAGATCTTCTCTCCCACCAAGTTGCATCAAGCCACCGCTTCGCTAAGCGGCAGTGGACTGTGCAAAAGTTTCACCTCCGGCAAGCTGCGCACAACGGTGTTGCATGACGTGGCACTGCAGGTCTGGCAGGGCGAACTCACCCTGATTTCCGGCCCATCCGGTTGCGGCAAGAGCACCTTGCTCTCGATCCTCAGCGGCTTGCAACCCACCGATGCCGGCCAGGTGATTGCGCTGGGCGAAGACCTGGGGCTGCTCGGTGCGACCGCGCTGGAACACTTCCGCCTGCGCCACACCGGCTTCATCTTCCAAGGCTTCAATTTGTTTCCAGCGTTATGCGCACTGGACCAGGTCCGCCTGCCTCTGCAGTACATGGGCATGGCCGCAACCGAGGTACGCACGCGCGCCGAGGAAGCACTGGCCGAAGTCGGCATCGCCCACCGCCAGCACCTGCGTCCAGCAGAACTCTCCGGTGGCGAGAAGCAGCGCGTGGCGATCGCCCGCGCCCTGGCCAAGCATCCGGCGCTGTTGTTCGCCGACGAACCGACCAGCGCGCTGGATGCCGGCAATGGCCAGATCGTGATCGACTTGCTCCACCGCATCGCCCGCCGCCACAACACCATGGTGCTGTGTGTGAGCCACGATCCACGCCTGATCCGCCATGCCGACCGCGTGCTGTCGATGGAAGACGGCCGCATCCTCGACGACCGTCGCATGACCCAACCCCCCTCGCCCCTGCCCTCTCGGAATCCCGGACCATGAAAGCGTTTGCCATTGCGCCCTTGCTGAGTTTGTTGCTGGTCGCATGCGCGCCGTCGGACCGTGCCTCAGAGACCACGTCGGCATCGGCATCGCCGCCAGCCTATCTGGCGGTCGCACGTGGTCGCATCGATGTGGAAGGCGGCGTACTGAAACTTGGCCTGCCGGTCAGCGCAACGCTACGCGAAGTCGCGGTTCACGAAGGCGATGCCGTACAGCGCGGCGCACTCCTGGTTGCCGCCGACGACCGCGCCGCCGCCTTGGCACTGGACATCGCCCACACCCACGCACAGGCCGCCGCGACACATGTGCACCAATTGCAACAGCGCCTGGGACATGTCCAACAACATCAGCGACGGCTGGCAGAAGCCGCGCGCCTGGGCGCAGGCGACGAACAGAGCGCCGACGACGCCAGCGACGCGGTGCAGAGCCTGGACGACGAGTTGCAAAACGCCCGCAGCGACGCCGCACTGGCCGATGCGCAAGTGCGCGCAGCCGAATTACAGCGTGCGCAATACCAGTTGCATGCGCCTGTGGCCGGCCGGGTCCTGCAACTATCGGCTGCAGTCGGCACACGCAGCGAGGCCAACACCCCGCTGCTCACCCTGCTACCGGACGCGCCGCGCCTGGTGCGCGCAGAATTAAACGAAAGCTATGCGGGCAGCGTTGCACCCGGCATGAGTGCAGAGATCATCAGCGACGACGGCCGCCAGAGCATTCTCGGCGAAGCGGTCGTGCGCTGGCTGGCACCAGCCTACGGCCACACGCAACTGCACGACGATACGGCACCGGCCGGCAATGATCGCAGCGTGGGCTGCGTGCTGGCGTTCACACAGCCCTCGACGCTGCGTCTGGGACAGCGCGTTCTAGTGCGTTTCCGCAATCCGGCCGCAACGCAGCGGCACTGAACACAGGCGACACCGATGACGGTGTCGGCACAGCAAGCACAAGCGCACGCCCCTCAAACACAGCGGACCTGGGATATCGGCACGATGCCCAACGCGTTGCAGCTCCACGCGCATCTCAGGTTATCAAGGCACCACCGATGAAAGGCTGCTGAAACGCGCAGAGGCGAACCTGCGCGGATTACCGATACTGCGCAACCGCGCCCTTGCGATGACTCAATCTGCGGAATTTCACTTCGAAGGCGGCCGTAACGGCGTGCTGCTGATCCACGGCCTGACCGGGACTCCCAACGAAATGCGCCTGCTCGGCAAGAGCCTGCAACGGGAGGGCTTCAGCGTACACGGCGTGCAGTTGGCCGGACATTGCGGCAACGAAGACGATCTGCTCGCCACCAGTTGGCGCGATTGGTACACCAGCGTCGAACAGGCAGCGGCACGCATGCGCCCGCAGTACGACAAGCTATTCGTCGCGGGGTTATCGATGGGTGCACTGCTGGCCTTGCAACTAGCGGTCGAACGCCCGCAGTGGGTGGACGGGGTCGGCGTCCTCGGCGCCACCTTCCGCTACGACGGGTGGAACATTCCCAAGCGTGCGCGGCTGGCGTTCATGCTACTGGTCTTCAAACGCCTGGGCATCGGCAAACGGCGTATGTTCATGGAAGAGCCGCCCTACGGCCTACGCGATGAACGCATTCGCGCCCAGGTCAGCGGTGCCATGCTCGGTGGCGATAGCAGTGCAGCCGGCCTCCCCGGCAACCCCTGGTATGCCCTGGCCGAAATGTATCTGCTCTCGCGCCAGGTGCGGCGAAATCTGGCCAAGGTCAAAGCGCCGTGCCTGGTCGCACACGCGGCCGATGACGACATCGCCAATCCACGCAACGCGCATCTGGTCGTGGCCAATGTCTCCGGTCCGACGGAATTGCTCCTGCTACACGACAGCTACCATATGATCACTCTGGATCGGGAACGGCGTGTCCTCGGTGCACGCCTGGCGCAGTTCTTCTCCGCACTGACCAACAAGCCACAGCAGGGAGCGTGATGGCGATGCAGACCTCCGTGATCGGCGTCTGGCTGGCAACAGTGGCTCTGGACACGGCCGGACAGTTGGCTTTTAAGCATGTCGCCAGCACCGCGCACAGCAGCGGAGGTGCGCGGTGGCGAGAGATGGCGCGACAACCACAACTGTGGCTAGGGGTTAGCTGCTACGCGCTCGAATTCCTGGCCTGGACCGCGTTCCTGTCGTTGGTACCACTGGGCCACGGCGTGCTGCTCGGCTCGATCAACATCGTGGCGATCATGTTGGCCGCGCGCTGGCTGTTCGGGGAGCGACTCGAGCGCATGCAGATCGCCGGCATCTGCCTGATCAGCGCTGGCGTGGCCGTAGTCGGATTGGGCACATGAATCGAGCATCGCTGCATCGCTACGCGGTGGGTTTCACCCTGCTGTTGAGCTTCGACACGCTGGCCCAAATCGGCTTCAAACTAGCCGGTAGCCATGCGTTTCCGCCCCAGGCCGAGCTGGACTGGGTATTGCGACTGATGGCAAGCCCATGGCTGTACGCAGCGCTGTTGGGCTACGTGGGCGCCTTCTTCACCTGGATGAAACTGCTCGAACATGCACCGATCGGCCCCGCCTTCGCCGCCTCGCACTTGGAGGTGGTCAGCGTGATGGTGTTGTCGGCGTGGTGGTTCGACGAACACATCGGCATCCTGCAGGCACTAGGTGCAACGCTCATCGTCGCCGGAATCGTGTGCTTGGCGATGGGCGAGCGCGCGGACACCGCCCATGCGCATTGAGGTACCACCGACCGCAGGATTGCCACTGCGCTTGCACGACTTGTGGCCGGTCCGCAGCGACACACGTCTGGCCAGCGCGGTGGGACTGCCCGACGCGCTGCTTACATGTTCGGGCACAGCAGCCCTGATCATCGCCCTGCGCACACTGGCGGCGGCCAGTCGACGTCGGCAAGTGTTGGTCTCCGCCTACACATGCCCGCTGGTGGCGCTGGCGGTCGCGCATTGCGGCCTGCAACTGGTGTTGTGCGATCTATCGCCCAACTCTCTCGAACTGGACCCGGCACAACTGGCACAGCGCTGCAGCAACGACACCCTGGCAATCATCGCCACCCATCTGGGCGGACGCTTGATCGACCTTGCGCCACTGAGGCGTGCCGCAGAGACGTGCAACGCGATGCTGATCGAAGATGCCGCACAGGCACTGGGTGGTATCCACGCCGACGGCACTCCCGCTGGCATGGGCGGCGACATCGGCTTTTGCAGCCTGGCCGCAGGCAAGGGCCTTACCCTGTACGAAGGCGGCCTGCTCATGTCCCGGCATGCGTCATTGCGCCGCGCACTGGCCAACACCGCCGCACGCCTTGGGCCGCGGGACTGGAACTGGGAACTACGGCGTAGCGTCGAATTACTCGCTTACGCTGCGTTGTACCGACCCTATTGGCTGCGTTGGGTGTATGGCGTACCACTGCGTCGCGCACTGCGTCGTGGCGACCGAGTGGCTGCCGCCAACGAGCGCTTCGGAACCACGATTCCACAGCATACCGTCGGAGCGTGGCGTGAGGCGGTGGGGGTACGCGCCAGCGCCCGCTGGCCGGCATTCATGGCCCAGGTACGCGAACAAGGCCGGCAACGCAGCGCACGCCTAGCCACAATCCATGGATTGCACGTCATCGCCGACTCACCCGGCGCACAGGGCAGTTGGCCGATCCTGATGGTCCTGCTGCCCGATGCCAACACACGCGAACACGTGCTGACCGCACTGTGGCCGCGCGGCCTGGGCGTGACGGTGCCGTTCGCACATGCCCTGCCCGACTACGACTACCTGGAGACGCTCGTCGAGCGCACCGCGATGCCCAACGCTGACGATTTCGCCGCACGCTGTCTGAGCATCAGCAACAGTCCATGGCTGGATGATGCGCGCTTCGAAACAATCGTGGCCACACTTCAGGCCGCCTGCGCCACCGCAATACAGACGCGCGCCGCAGCCGACATGCAAACCATGAGCCACAGCAGGGAGCGTGATGGCGATGCAGACCTCCGTGATCGGCGTCTGGCTGGCAACAGTGGCTCTGGACACGGCCGGACAGTTGGCTTTTAAGCATGTCGCCAGCACCGCGCACAGCAGCGGAGGTGCGCGGTGGCGAGAGATGGCGCGACAACCACAACTGTGGCTAGGGGTTAGCTGCTACGCGCTCGAATTCCTGGCCTGGACCGCGTTCCTGTCGTTGGTACCACTGGGCCACGGCGTGCTGCTCGGCTCGATCAACATCGTGGCGATCATGTTGGCCGCGCGCTGGCTGTTCGGGGAGCGACTCGAGCGCATGCAGATCGCCGGCATCTGCCTGATCAGCGCTGGCGTGGCCGTAGTCGGATTGGGCACATGAATCGAGCATCGCTGCATCGCTACGCGGTGGGTTTCACCCTGCTGTTGAGCTTCGACACGCTGGCCCAAATCGGCTTCAAACTAGCCGGTAGCCATGCGTTTCCGCCCCAGGCCGAGCTGGACTGGGTATTGCGACTGATGGCAAGCCCATGGCTGTACGCAGCGCTGTTGGGCTACGTGGGCGCCTTCTTCACCTGGATGAAACTGCTCGAACATGCACCGATCGGCCCCGCCTTCGCCGCCTCGCACTTGGAGGTGGTCAGCGTGATGGTGTTGTCGGCGTGGTGGTTCGACGAACACATCGGCATCCTGCAGGCACTAGGTGCAACGCTCATCGTCGCCGGAATCGTGTGCTTGGCGATGGGCGAGCGCGCGGACACCGCCCATGCGCATTGAGGTACCACCGACCGCAGGATTGCCACTGCGCTTGCACGACTTGTGGCCGGTCCGCAGCGACACACGTCTGGCCAGCGCGGTGGGACTGCCCGACGCGCTGCTTACATGTTCGGGCACAGCAGCCCTGATCATCGCCCTGCGCACACTGGCGGCGGCCAGTCGACGTCGGCAAGTGTTGGTCTCCGCCTACACATGCCCGCTGGTGGCGCTGGCGGTCGCGCATTGCGGCCTGCAACTGGTGTTGTGCGATCTATCGCCCAACTCTCTCGAACTGGACCCGGCACAACTGGCACAGCGCTGCAGCAACGACACCCTGGCAATCATCGCCACCCATCTGGGCGGACGCTTGATCGACCTTGCGCCACTGAGGCGTGCCGCAGAGACGTGCAACGCGATGCTGATCGAAGATGCCGCACAGGCACTGGGTGGTATCCACGCCGACGGCACTCCCGCTGGCATGGGCGGCGACATCGGCTTTTGCAGCCTGGCCGCAGGCAAGGGCCTTACCCTGTACGAAGGCGGCCTGCTCATGTCCCGGCATGCGTCATTGCGCCGCGCACTGGCCAACACCGCCGCACGCCTTGGGCCGCGGGACTGGAACTGGGAACTACGGCGTAGCGTCGAATTACTCGCTTACGCTGCGTTGTACCGACCCTATTGGCTGCGTTGGGTGTATGGCGTACCACTGCGTCGCGCACTGCGTCGTGGCGACCGAGTGGCTGCCGCCAACGAGCGCTTCGGAACCACGATTCCACAGCATACCGTCGGAGCGTGGCGTGAGGCGGTGGGGGTACGCGCCAGCGCCCGCTGGCCGGCATTCATGGCCCAGGTACGCGAACAAGGCCGGCAACGCAGCGCACGCCTAGCCACAATCCATGGATTGCACGTCATCGCCGACTCACCCGGCGCACAGGGCAGTTGGCCGATCCTGATGGTCCTGCTGCCCGATGCCAACACACGCGAACACGTGCTGACCGCACTGTGGCCGCGCGGCCTGGGCGTGACGGTGCCGTTCGCACATGCCCTGCCCGACTACGACTACCTGGAGACGCTCGTCGAGCGCACCGCGATGCCCAACGCTGACGATTTCGCCGCACGCTGTCTGAGCATCAGCAACAGTCCATGGCTGGATGATGCGCGCTTCGAAACAATCGTGGCCACACTTCAGGCCGCCTGCGCCACCGCAATACAGACGCGCGCCGCAGCCGACATGCAAACCATGTCCATCGATGTGATCGACACCTGCAGCTAAAAGAGCACATGTCCATCAGGCTGCGCTACCTGCGGACGCGCCCGATTGGCATCTCGATGCTGTTTTTCTGCTCGCCAACTGGATCTTCTGCGATCACTCGCAGACAACAAACACCGACACGCTAACGTTTACGCAAGCCTAGGGCTGCCTGCATCTGCTATCGCCTGCAACAAGCGTTGGTTCAACGCATGTTGTTGCGCCTGCCAAGCCGACAGATCAGCGGGGGACGGCGATGGTTGCGCGTCTAACGCCGCCAGCCTGCGCTTCCACCACTGCGGATAATGCGCCAGCGACACCTCGCCGGTGATGTCACTGCCGCACAAATGCCCATGCAATACCTGAATCGCAGCCAGCAAATGCGGCACACGCAGTTCGCCCTGATCCCAGTTGGTACGCACGTCCTGAGGATCCAGTACGTCCTTGTCCAGCGATAAGTAGGTCGGCATTGGCGTGGCCCGCAGATGCTCGAGGAAAGCATCGATCATCTCGGCACTACTGGCAAAACCACGCACCGCCCGCCCCAAACCCAGCCCACGTGCCCAACGCACGTCCACACCACTGCACCAATAGCGCAGCTTGCCGCGATACAGTGGCAGCAGGTGGTTCTCCCAGGCATGCGCAAGACCGACGTCGCCGGAAGTGATACCGGCCACTTCGATCCGCTCCACCTGCGGCAACGCGGCGATCCACTTCACCCACGAACCACAGTGCACCGCGAAAGGCAAGCGCATATTATCCGGGTGATTATCGAACACCACCACCCGCAAAGGCTTCTGGGTATGCTGGGCCAGCCGCGTGATCAGCGGCAAACTCAGATGATGGAAATCGCCGCTACCAAGCAACACGGTGCCATGGTGCACGGGCAGCGCGGCGTCGAGCATAGCGCCGAAACGGCGTAATCGCGCCAGCGAACAGGCAAAGCGTAGACCATCGCACCAATCGCGTAACGACAGGCGCAACGCATCGGGCACCACGCCCTGCGAACCATCAAGATCCAAGACGACCGGAGCGTGCATTTCATCCCTCCTCAGCAACGCCATCGTGCAAGCCCACATCCTCGGACTCGAACAACGGCCGCAACAGCCGCAGCAACAAGCGCAACAGTGGGTTGCGCACGTAGACGGCGTGCCATGTATAGGTGAAGCTGGCACCAAGTTGTGCCTTCACCTCTGGATCGGTCCAGCCAGCGACGTAGGCACGTAGCCCATGGCGGCAGGCGTAGTCGAGGTTCTCCATCCAACTCAGCGCGTACAGGTTGTGCTCGTGCGAGGCCGGGTAGTGCAGACCGATGTACTTGTCCAGCAAACGACCATCGTGCACGTAGCACAGATTCCAACCGATGATGCGCCCATCGTGGCGGTACACGAACATGAGACCACCGGAATCGGAATCGGTCAGTAAAGCATCAAAAAACTCTGCAGTCAGCAGGTCGAAATGCACCTCGCTCTGCGCGTAGACCTCCTCATACAGCGCATAGCACTGCGCGCGCAGCACCGGGTCGGCGAAGGCGGCCCCCGTCTGTAGCACCTCTATCTGCAGATCGGCACGAGAGCGCAACTTGCGACGAATGTTGCGCCGGCGCGCACGCGACAGACGCGCCAGATATTCGTCTGTCGAGGCAAAATCGATCGGAACCCAAGCCAATGCCTGTCCGCGTAACAGCAAGTAGCCACTGCGCTGGCAGGCGTCCAGAAACGCCTGCACCCAAGCATTATCGGCCGCATCCAGAAGCGGGGAAGCTTGCGCGACATCCTTGACGATCAACAGCGGGCGACGCCGCCCCAACTGCGCCCGCCATTGACATGGCAACTGTGCAGGATCGGCCGCACGCGGCAAGCAGGCATATTCGGTGACGGTGCTACCGACGAAACTGGTGCGTGGCCGCAGCAGACGTTGCCACAAGCGCTGCAACGGCAGACGCGCCACCCACGCACGCAGGGTCGGGTCGGCTGTGGTGAGTAAGTCGAAGTCGGCCTCGAAGGCCGGCACCCCATGATCCAGCGGGCGAGCCAGGAAACCGACCGGCGGATGTTGCAAGAAGTGCTGCAAGAGTACCGGCGGCTCGAGTTGATTGACGAAAGGCATTTGCAAGATTGATCATTTAACGTGAAGGTGAACGTCACGGCAATAAGCCGCTGTGCGCCATATCATTCACTGCGGAGACCCCATGACCGAGTCCATAGAGTCGCAAATTTACAGCATCGTCGCCAAACACGTCGACATCGATATGGGCAACCTGACCCCGGATTCCAAACTGCAAGAGCTGGGCGTCAAATCGCTCGAGGCGATCGAAATCATGTTCGACATCGAAGAACACTTCGACATCACATTCCAGGAGCGCGATCCCAACCTGGACGACGGCTCGCTCGGCAAGCTATTGGAGGCGGTGGAAGAAGCACTCGCGGCTAAAGCAGCCAAAGCAACACCGTGACCCAAGCATGACATTTTCGACGTCCAAGCAAGCGCAGCGCGTCGTCGTCACCGGCATGGGCGCGGTCAGCGCACTCGGCATCGGCACACAAGCACTATGGCACGGGGTACGCGAGGGCCGCAGCGCCATCTCCGAACTGATATCGCCGCATCCAGATTTTAGCCTGAAGATGCGCGTGGCCGCCTCTCTGAAGGAGTTCGCGCCGGATAAGACCCAACTGCGGGGCATCGACCCCAACCAGCTCGACCGCATGACCAAGATGGCCTTGATCGCGGCGCAGGAAGCAATCATCCAATCCGGCTTGCACATCGACGCCGCGCTCAGCCCGCGTTGCGCGACGATCATCGGCACTGGCACTGGTCCCGAGGCCTCGCGCGAGGAGCAATTACTCCGGGTGTACCGCGACGGAGAACGCATGCACCCGTTTTCGGTCTTGCGCAGCATGATCAACGCTGCGGCCAGCCAGATCAGCATCGCATTCGGCCTGAGGGGTCCAGCATTCGCCATGTCCAGCGCTTGCGCTTCGGCCAACCATGCGATCGCACAAGCGGTGCTGATGATCCGTCATGGCCTGGCCGACGTAGTCATCGTCGGCGGTAGCGAAGCACCTCTGAGCGTGGGCGTCATCCGCGCCTGGGAAGCGATGCGGGTGGTCAGCCAGGACACCTGCCGGCCATTTTGTGCGCAACGCAGCGGGATGGTGCTGGGTGAAGGCGCTGGCGTGTTCGTGCTGGAAAGCGCCGCGCATGCCGCCGCGCGTGGTGCCGTCGTGTTGGCGGAACTGGCCGGTATCGGCATGAGTGCCGACGCTGGCGACATCGTCGCGCCCAGCGTCGACGGTACCGCGGCGGCAATACAACTCGCGCTGCAGGATGCGGGTCTGGCGCCGGAACAAATCGACTACGTCAACGCCCACGGCACTGGCACAAAGGCCAACGACCGCTGCGAAACCAAGGCGCTGCACCAAGTGTTCGGCGCACACGCTCAGACACTGGCGATCAGCTCGACCAAGGCCGTGCATGGCCATGCCCTCGGCGCCTCCGGCGCGCTGGAACTGGTGGCGACGATCAACGCGTTGCGCGAGCAGGTGGTTCCCCCCACCGCCAATTTCCTCGAAGCCGATCCCGAGTGCGATCTGGACTATGTTCCCAGTCAAGCACGCGCACGCACGGTACGCGCGGCAGTCAGCAACTCGTTCGCTTTTGGCGGACTCAACGCGGTGCTCGCACTGCGCGCGGCGGACTGAAGCTTTCACCGCACGTCACCGCAAATCATGAGAGACGACGCGATCAGGACGCGTCGTCTCTCACTCTGCTTAAACAGCCTGCTTGGCGCGGGTCAGCAACTGATCCAGCAGCGACAGACCCAGATCGATTTCCTCGTGGCTGATATGCAGCGACGGCGCCAGGGTGATGACGTTCTTGTAGTAACCGCCCACGTCCAGCACCAAGCCGATGCGCTTGCCGTTATGGCGTAGCTCACCTTCCAGCCCCATATCGACCATGGTGTCGAGCAACTTGCGATTGGGGGTGAAGCCATCGGCCTGGCAGATTTCCGCACGCAGCGCCAAGCCCAGACCATCCACATCGCCGATTTCCGGATGACGCCGCTGCAGGTCGCGCAGGCCATCGAGGAAATGCGCGCCCTTGGCCATCACCATTGCCTCGTAGTCGGTCTCGGCCAACATGCGCATGGTTTCGAGACCGACCGCAGTTCCCAGCGGGTTGGAGGCGAAGGTGGAATGGGTCGAACCCGGCGGGAACACGGTCGGGTTGATCAACTCCTCGCGCGCCCAAATGCCGGCCAGCGGATTGAGGCCGTTGGTCAGCGCCTTGCCGAACACCAGCACATCCGGGGTCACGCCGAAATGCTCGATCGCCCACAGCTTACCGGTGCGGAAGAAGCCCATCTGGATTTCGTCCACGACCATCAAGATGCCGTACTGATCCAACACCTTCTTCAAGCCAGTGAAGAAATTTGGCGGTGGAATCACGTAACCGCCGGTGCCTTGGATTGGCTCGACGTAGAACGCCGCGTATTCGCACTGGCCGGCCTTGGGATCCCACACACCGTTGTATTCGGTCTCGAACAGGCGCGCGAACTTGGCCACGCACTGCTCGCCGTATTCCTCCTTGGACATGCCCTTGGGGCCGCGGAAGTGGTAAGGGAATTCGATGAACTGGGCGCGGTCGAAATGACCGAAACGACGACGGTAGCGATAGGAAGAGGTGATCGCCGAGGCACCCAGGGTGCGACCGTGGTAGCCGCCTTCGAACGCGAACACCAGGCTCTTGCCAGCGCTGGCATTACGCACCAGCTTCAGCGAATCCTCCACCGACTGCGCCCCGCCCACGTTGAAGTGAACACGGCCCTTGCGGCCCCACTTGCGCTCGGCATCCTGAGCGATGGTCTTGGCCAGTTCGATCTTGGTCGGGTGCAGATATTGGCTGGCAACCTGCGGCAGACTATCGATCTGTCGCTTCAGCGCATCGTTCAAGCGCGGATTGGCGTAACCGAAATTGACCGCCGAATACCACATCTGCAGGTCCAGATAAGGGACATCGTCGGTGTCGTACAGATAGCTACCATCGCAGCGTTCGAAGATGCGCGGCGGCTCGCTGTAATGGACGGTATCGCCATAGGAGCAGTACAGGGCTTCGTCGGCCAGCATCTGCGCGTCGTCGAGCGCGCGCGCGTGATCAGCGCCAGCGTGTGGCGCAAGCGGCGTGGAAAGCGAAACATTCCGGTTCATCAGGATCAGGCTCTTTGGGTAACGGGAAGAGGAAAGGACACCCTGGGCGCAGCGGGCGCGACGAGTGTGGGTAACAACGCGATGGCGTCATCGAAGCCGGTGATTGCGCAATGGGCAATGCCGTTGGCGCGGCAATGGCGCAGCAGACCGTCCTTGGCGAATACCAGATCGGCCTTGCCGGCAAGACAAAAATCCGAGCGACCGTCACCGATAAGCAAGGTCTGGTGCGCTGGCGTCTGCTGCGCCATCACCGCGCACTTGCAGGTGCCGCTGGGGCAGTCCGGCTGCGCATGCGGAGAAGCCATCCGCCACTGCCCGGCGTCGGTACGCAACAGGCGGTTGGCGATGATCGGCAACTGGTGCAATCCATGCCGGGCCAGGATCCGCGCGATGGCATAGTCCAGGCCATCGCTGACGATGCTCAACGGCATGCCCAGACGCTCGGCGAGATGGACGAAGCGCACGAAAGCCGGATCGATGCGTACTGCGTCGAGCACTTGGTGCAGTGCCTCCACATCCCCGCCGATCAAGGCGACCTGTCCAGTCATGCACTCGCGGGCACCGATCCGTCCGGCCACCCAATCGTCTTCCAGCTCGTGCCAGCCAGGCTGCCCGAGATGCTCAAGCAGGCTGTCGGTTACGTCCTGCAATGACACGGTACCGTCAAAATCGCAAAGAATGTTCCACTGGTGGTACAAATCGGCTCTCCTGCTAGTGGATAGAGAGCCTAGAGCGACAGTCTTTCACAGTCCTTTCGCAACAATGGAAGTCCGTGGAGAAAACTGAACCACCCCGGTTTACCGTCGTGCTCCCCCAAGCACACATGTCCGGTTAGGTGCGGCCGGCGAAGAAGTGGAGTTACCAGGATTTAGTGGACACCTGAGCGGCGTGGCCGATGTGCCGCCTCGAACTCGACGGGGCTAACGCCACCGAGTTCGGCCGCCTGAAGACAGAGCTGTTCTGAGCGCGCAGCTGGTTGTCCACGACCAGCGAGGACTTCGTCGCGGCGTTGCACTCCTACATCCTTTGGTACAACGCAGACCGGATCAAGATCTCGCTGGGAGCCCGTAGCCCCATCGAGTACCGGCGAGACCTTGGGCTCGCCACATAACCCGTCCAAGTTTTCTGCCTCCCCCCCCCCTTGCGGGCGCTGCGCGCTTGTGTCAGGGTCAATTGCGGGGGGAGTGAGACTAGGTTTAGAGGCGGAGGCTTTCTAACGTCAATAGAGGTTCCCCATGATTATAAAAGAACGCAGGTGTAATCTGGGCAGCGGCTGGTGGCGGTTTACGGCCGGCGCGGCCCTGGTGGTGACGGTAACGCCGCAGGGTTGGGGTGGAGGAGATGGCGGCGCGCCCATATCCGCAGTCCCGGCAGCAGCCCCGGCGGCGGTCCTTCTCAGTGTCACGCCCAGCAATATCAACGCCGTGGCGTCCGATGCTGACGTGCGCCAGAAGGTTTATTTCGCCGGCCCTACACAAGGCTTCGTCGCCAAGGCGCTGTCGGCATCTCTGCCGTCCGGCACTGAAAGCAGCTATGACATCTTGGTGATCGGCGATGCCGACAAGGGAGGCAGCGCCATGCTGGAGCTGGCCCGCAAGGCGCTGGCTGAAGGCAAAGAAGTGGTACTGGACGCCGCCAGTGACGGTTCGGCTCAGTCGGCCCACGCAAATACGCTAAGGGCCCTGGTGGGAACCAGCATCGACTCAGGCGCAGTGCGGGTTTAAAAAGGGCGATCGCGGCTACTATGTGACGCCGATCGACACCCCCGCAGTGGTGCTGAAGAAACTGCAGATCACCGCGGCCGATGCCCAATCGCAAGAATCGGGCAGCGAGCCCAGCATTAATTCCGTCCAGAACATTTTCGGAATTCAGAGCAAGGAGTCCGCGCAATGAAAGGCACCCATATCGCCAGTGCCTTGGCTTTCGTGCTGCCAGCGACAACTGCCCTACAGATCGCCCATGCCGGCGATGCCTGTTTTCCGAGCAACGACGGCAAAGGGGGGTTCGTGAACCTGCTGGGCGACCATACCTCGTGGGGAATCCCCACGATCCAGGCTCGCAATACGTGGGACGACTGGATCTGGCGAGGCCCGTCGTTCTACTGCAATCCGAAGGGCTTGGCTTGCACCTACATCTGGACCCAGGCGAACACCTCGGGGTACCAATGGTCGGTCGGTGTGAACCTGGATGTGAGCAAAATCCCCGTCGTCGGAGACTTCTTGGGAATGTTCAACATCAACGGCCAGTACCAGCAAAATAAAAGCTACACGGAGACCTTCGGCTGGAGCCAGATTATCGAACCCGGCCTTAACGCTCAGCCTGTGCAGGTTGTTGTGCGTCGCTGGAAGACCGGTTACTTCCAGGGTGGCTGGTGGAGGGTCAATGGCGGATCATGCCAGATTATCCATCACCTCGGAAAGCTCGTATCCTATGAAGACGGCAACCGCTATTGGTGGGACGGTACCGCCCGCTACGGCACTTGGAATGCCGATGTGGAAGAGCGGCGCTACGCCATGTACTACATCTGGTGATCGTCCATTGCCCATCATACCTTGGCATCCGCGCGTGATGCCGCCTGAAAGCCGCCTTGACCAGGCGGCTTTTTTCGGGTGTTTGACCCGTCCGATCCAGAGTTGACCCCTCGACCTTGCGCCAAGCGCAGGTATCATGGACGCGAGTGTCAAACGCATGTAGTCGGCCCCCCAGCCGCCGCGTGGGTTTGCCAAGTTGACGCCCAGGGACGCATTGCGGTCCTCGTGGAACGGGCAGCGGCCTTGCGCCCAGCCATTGCCGTGGGGCTTGCCCAGTTTATCGACGTGCTGGCCGAAGTAGCGGGAAGGATCTGGCAGGCGATCGCGCCAGTTGTCCGGCAGGGACGCGCGGCCCCTGTCGGCCTGGCCGTACACTCGCCATGCATCCAGGATATCCTCCACACGCCAGGCGGTACAGCGTTCGCCCAGCTTGACAAGCTGCGGGTAGCGATTGGATCGCATGCCCGCCCACCAAGTACTACGGGAGACAGGGATCAAGGCCGGGATGGCTGGAGTATTGCTGTCAGGGTCGGCAGCTTTGCCGACGATTTGAGGGAGTCGCAGGAAGCCGGTTTCGGGCAAGGTGTGCAGGGGCATCGTCTTTATCCTTCGCCGCTCAGGGATCGGCGGCGCTGAACAAAGAAGTATTCACATGGGCACGATTGAGATAAGCCCGTCTGCCTGTATAGCGCACGCTATGCCTGGAAGGTGTGCGCTCTGCCGGCAGGGCGCATGCTAGTTGCCCTTCAAGTACTCGCGTACGGTTCACCAGCCAATCGAATACTGCGATGCGAGCACCGACGCGGCCTGATCCTTGGATTTCCATTCCCCAGCCTTGTAATCGGCGACAATTTCTTCCTTTCTTGCGCGGTTCACGGCATGACGGGCGTCCGCTCCCTTCTTAGCGAAGGCGCCACCTTCTTCGGCTACGTATTCTTCGGAACCTTTCCAATCCATTATAAATCCATTGCAAGAAGCCGTATTCACCGCAAGCGCCATTCATTAACTCCAATGACCGATCAGAATCAAGCAGGGCTTCATCAAGCCACACAAGCGCCATCGCCGCACGCAAAGATACCTCGTCGGGCTTAGGCTCCATGGTTGCGATTGGCTCGCGCCGCTCATAATTAAGGCACTCATCGCCACGGTAAATCCATTCGTCAAAATTATCGACTGCCGATTCTCTGAACCATGTGGCACTTCTTGGGGCGCGCGCTATTGAATCCGCATCGTACCACTGCCTTTCGATCATAATTTCTGGAATACGCTTTGCTTCATCTACTACCCAAGCGCGAACTGACTTATCTAGTCCAAACACAATCCCGGCCAGCGCGCTGTTAAACTGCGAGCATGCGAACTCAACGCATGCCGCTGCAATTACGGACGTGGCAAGGATCGGGCTTTTGTCGCCTCCAACCCTGCACCATAAGTAGTAAGCCATTAGGCAGACTTCGGGACCAGTAGGACGTTTCGGTGCCAACTCAAAAAGACCCTTTCGATACTGATCCGGTACAACATCGAAAGAGCTCAGCAACCCGGATGCTCTTGTATCCCACTCGCTCGTTAACTTGCTTTTTTTCTTCAAAAACGCGCCATCCGGACTCTCCTTCAACGGGCGCAACAGCAATCATTTTTTGATTGCATCTTTCAGAAATGCTTTCTCTTCCATCACCCACCTTCGCGCCCCTGAAAAGAACCCGTAACAGGCCGGCAGGGTGTCCGGCTTTTCGCCCCATCGGGCTAGGTGCAGGTGTTCTATAAAAGCTCAGCCCGCCTTGGCTCGCAACGGCACGATGTCGCCGCCGACGCGCAGGCCGTCCAAATAATCCGCCCATGCCTGCATCATGCGCACGCGCTCGGGCAGGTACTGCGCCGCGTGCGTATATGCCTCGCGGACCTTGTTTGTCTCGGCATGCGCAAGCTGCCGTTCGATGGCGTCAAGATTCCAACCCATTTCATTGAGCCGCGTGGCCGTCATGCTGCGGAAGCCGTGGCCGGTCATTTCATCACTCGCATATCCCAGGGCGCGCAGTGCGGCATTAATCGTGTTCTCGGACATCGGACGATTCGGGCGCAGACCCGGAAACACATGGAGGCCACCACCGGTCAGTNGTCGATTTCCCCCCACTCCGCCGCCCGTAGCTCACCGGGACGCACGAACACCAGCGGGGCCAGCTTCAATGCCGCATGGGTCACGGGCTGCCCAATGAAACCCTCGATGGCACGCAACAACTGTCCGATCTTGACTGGATCGGTGATGGCGGCATGGTGGCGGGCCTTGACGGTTTTGAGCGCGCCTCGCAGGCTGGCGGTGGGATCAATCTCCCTCCGCCTTGCCTTCCAGCATGGCGTAACGAAACACCTGGCCGGCCTTGATCTTGGCACGGCCAGCAGTTTCCAGCTTGCCGGTGGCTTCAATCTTGCGCAGGGCATCCAGCAACTCACGGGGCGTGATCTCGCCAATGGGCCGACTGCCGATCTCGGGGAACAGGAAGGTTTCCAGCAACCAGCGATTCTTCTCCGCCGTGACGCGCGCGACGGTCTGCCGGGCCATCCACGCGCGGGCCACGGTCTCGAACGTCTCCCCAGCGGGAGCCACCATGGCCGCCTGCTCCTTGGCCCGTTTCCGTTGCTCGCCTGGGTCCACACCAGCAGCCAGCAGCTTGCGCGCGGCGTCGCGCTTATCCCGTGCATCGGCAAGGCCGGTATCGGGGAGGTGCCAAGGCTCAGCATGTTGCGCTTACCGGTGTTCGGTCGGCGGTAATCCCAGCGCCACCAGCGGGCACCATCCGGCCTCATCAGCAGGTACAGGCCGCCGCCATCGCGCAGTTTAAGCGGGGCAACTCCAAACTTGGTCTTGCCGATGGCGGTATCCGTCAGCGGCATGGCGGTAACTCTTGGCCGCAACGTGCGGCAACAACCGCTGTTACCGCCAAAGCTTTGGCACGGCCAGCAGTTTCCAGCTTGCCGGTGGCTTCAATCTTGCGCAGGGCATCCAGCAACTCACGGGGCGTGATCTCGCCAATGGGCCGACTGCCGATCTCGGGGAACAGGAAGGTTTCCAGCAACCAGCGATTCTTCTCCGCCGTGACGCGCGCGACGGTCTGCCGGGCCATCCACGCGCGGGCCACGGTCTCGAACGTCTCCCCAGCGGGAGCCACCATGGCCGCCTGCTCCTTGGCCCGTTTCCGTTGCTCGCCTGGGTCCACACCAGCAGCCAGCAGCTTGCGCGCGGCGTCGCGCTTATCCCGTGCATCGGCAAGGCCGGTATCGGGGAGGTGCCAAGGCTCAGCATGTTGCGCTTACCGGTGTTCGGTCGGCGGTAATCCCAGCGCCACCAGCGGGCACCATCCGGCCTCATCAGCAGGTACAGGCCGCCGCCATCGCGCAGTTTAAGCGGGGCAACTCCAAACTTGGTCTTGCCGATGGCGGTATCCGTCAGCGGCATGGCGGTAACTCTTGGCCGCAACGTGCGGCAACAACCGCTGTTACCGCCAAAGCTACCGCCAATTGCCACCGGATTCCAACGCCCCCCCTGGACACCAGCGGATTAGCGTGCACGAAAAAACCCGCCAAACTGTGGGTTTTGTTGAATTTTTTGGACGTCACCGGACGTCATGAAACAATATGTTGGTGCCCGAGGCCGGAATCGAACCGGCACGCCTTGCGGCGAGGGATTTTCTTACCACTTCGGCTTTCGCCGCCAGCGCATGCGCTGTTGGTGGTCTGGAGCACGCCTTCACCATGGCCTTGCGACCGTAGGTGCCCGCCGTCTGCTCTCTACACCTTCCCAGACGTTGGGTCTGGACTTGGCTCGGCATTGGCTCGGATACCAGGGCATCCAGGGCTTTCACCGACTTTGACGGGCTTCACTTCGGACGTTTCCCTCCGAAGGCTCAAATTGTTTAAGTCCCTTGTGTCTACCTATTTCACCACTCGGGCAGTGCATGGCGTGCCTGCACACACCATTGCTTCTGCTGACTCGCGCTTGGCTCCTGCCAAGCCGCGAAGCTACATCTTGGGCACTCTCAGACTTCTGTCAACCCTGATCTTTTGCATCGACAGCAAAAGCTCGCAAAACTTGACAAAACGGATCTGAACTCCAACGCGCCCACAAGCCTGATCATCCTGACCAAGTGATGCTAGCGTGCCTGATTGCGTGCGAATTGAAAACTAGGACGCGTTCGTCCATGGCGTCAAATTCAGCTCGGGTTCTACCCCGATATCACGGACGGTTGTAAAAGAGCTGCAACTTTCTGATCCTGCTTGGCCGCCCTTCGCCGCATCCTTGGGTTGTGGCGTC
>NZ_JZIM01000007.1:0-135228 GCF_000963215.1 Xanthomonas sp. MUS 060 | reverse complement strand
GTCACCACGTGCCGGAAGGTGGCACGGCGGTGACCAATTACGTCCTGGCAGGTGATCCGGTGAGTGCGGCCAGTCGGCATTACGGCACGGTGGCCACGTGCCGGAAGGTGGCACGGCGGTGACCAATTACGTCCTGGCAGGTGATCCGGTGAGTGCGGCCAGTCGGCATTACGGCACGGTGGTGATTTTGGCGACTCCAGAGAATGTGCAAGCGCTCAAAGACGCGCACTACCTCGACGTCAGCCACGGCGCATCGTCACCCAATCCGCTGCGGGCGATGCGCATGGGCGATCACAGCGGTACACACTTCACTGGCCCGCAGAGCGTGCTGTCCCCGGAGAGGCTGGCGCAGCTCCAAGCCAACTACGCACACAACAAGGCCGCCTTTGACCATGTTCGCCAGGACATACATCAGAACCGTGAGCTACTGAACATGGCCCTGAATCCTGGCGCGACTGCCGCCATGGCGGCGAAGGCGGAAGCACTGGCGCTGCAGCGGCGTGCCGAACATGCCTACGCGGCCAGTGGTCCGACTGTCGAACGCGTCATCAATGCGGCCGAATGCGCATGGGCGATCACAGCGGTACACACTTCACTGGCCCGCAGAGCGTGCTGTCCCCGGAGAGGCTGGCGCAGCTCCAAGCCAACTACGCACACAACAAGGCCGCCTTTGACCATGTTCGCCAGGACATACATCAGAACCGTGAGCTACTGAACATGGCCCTGAATCCTGGCGCGACTGCCGCCATGGCGGCGAAGGCGGAAGCACTGGCGCTGCAGCGGCGTGCCGAACATGCCTACGCGGCCAGTGGTCCGACTGTCGAACGCGTCATCAATGCGGCCGAACATATGCTGCCGGCCAAGCTTATGAGACCGTCACCCATCCAGGGCAGTGGTTCGGTCAGAGCGCGCCAGCCGCATCCACGCCACATCCTGCCGTGGACAGGCAACAGGCGCAGCAACACCAAGCGCCGCATTTGGTGCAGCCCCCCACGCATGTACATGCACCACCTCCACAGCACAGCACTGCTGCCCCGGGAGACCGTCACCCATCCAGGGCAGTGGTTCGGTCAGAGCGCGCCAGCCGCATCCACGCCACATCCTGCCGTGGACAGGCAACAGGCGCAGCAACACCAAGCGCCGCATTTGGTGCAGCCCCCCACGCATGTACATGCACCACCTCCACAGCACAGCACTGCTGCCCCGGAAAAATCAGCCAGCGTGGACATGCAGGAACAGGCGCGCATTGCGCAACTGCAGCAGCAGGAACAGCAAGCGCAGGCAGCGCGCGAGCAGCAACATCGCCTCGCGCAGCAACACGCGCAGTTGCACCGCCAAGCCATGGATGCGGAGCAACACGAACACGACCAGCGCCACAGCCAAGACACCCGTTCGCATCAACACGAACAAATCAGCCAGCGTGGACATGCAGGAACAGGCGCGCATTGCGCAACTGCAGCAGCAGGAACAGCAAGCGCAGGCAGCGCGCGAGCAGCAACATCGCCTCGCGCAGCAACACGCGCAGTTGCACCGCCAAGCCATGGATGCGGAGCAACACGAACACGACCAGCGCCACAGCCAAGACACCCGTTCGCATCAACACGAACAGCGCCAAGCCGCCGAGCGAGCCGATGTTGCACACCCCGCCAGTGGCGCGCACGCGCACCACAGCTCCCGCTGATGACGGCACATCCCCTGGAGCCTGGCGACCGCAGCGTCGCCGTGCAGTCCTTGCAACAACACTTGCAGGCCATCGGCGCCACCGACCACGATGGCAAGGCCATCCAGGACGACAAGCACTACGGCCCCCGCACCCAACAGGCGGTGGAGAACTTCCAGCGTTGGGCTGGCCGCGAGCCAACCGGCATCGCCGACCCAGGCACGCTCGAAGCACTGCAAACGCATGCCCAGTTCGCCGCGCGGCAGAAGACACAGGACCTTGCCACCGACCGCCATTTGGCAGACCAAGCCACAGCTCCCGCTGATGACGGCACATCCCCTGGAGCCTGGCGACCGCAGCGTCGCCGTGCAGTCCTTGCAACAACACTTGCAGGCCATCGGCGCCACCGACCACGATGGCAAGGCCATCCAGGACGACAAGCACTACGGCCCCCGCACCCAACAGGCGGTGGAGAACTTCCAGCGTTGGGCTGGCCGCGAGCCAACCGGCATCGCCGACCCAGGCACGCTCGAAGCACTGCAAACGCATGCCCAGTTCGCCGCGCGGCAGAAGACANCCTCGCCCCGACCTCGCCACTGCGCAGCAGCAGGCAGCACCCAAAGCGCTGGAACCCTACAGCAGCCCCAATTCGAGCGCCCGAACCCGCCTCGCCCCGACCTCGCCACTGCGCAGCAGCAGGCAGCACCCAAAGCGCTGGAACCCTACAGCAGCCCCAATTCCCGCCCCGCTGCACGCGCTCTACGCACAGACCAAGGCCACCCTGGAGGAAAAGGGCATTCCGATGTCCGAGGAACGCCTGCATCAGGTCGTCGGCAAGATGGCGATCTACGATATGACACCAGCAGGGAAAAACGATTTCGTGGTCAAGGGCGATATTTTCGAGGGCTGCGATATCGATGTCTGCTATAAGCACTTCACGCTGGACCTGCGCGAGCCAGCCCCATCGGTGCAGTCCACGCTGCAGCAGGTGCAGAACCAGCAGCAGGTACAGGAAGCAGAAGAGTTGACGGCCATGCGGCAGCAGCCAAAATACGAGCATTCGTATGGCCGATAGCCAGACCGATGGCATGAGCGCCACCGCACGCGATACACGCAGACGTGGAATTGTTCGATAAGCCAAAGACGGCCGAATGGCAGGAGCACGAGCAGGCACGGATCGTGCAATTGCAGCAGGAACAGCAAGCGCAGGTGGCGCGCGAGGATTAACACTATTTCGTGCAACCAACACGGCCAGTTCACCGAGAGTCCATGGATGGGCGGCGACGCGAGCACGAGCAAGGTTCGGCGATGAAGCTGTAGGGGGTAGCCAAAATTCATCCAGGCGGCACCGCATGGACGAATACGCACTGCTGGAACATGCCGAGCCGGGTGAGTGCATGTGGCTGCTGTTGTATCTACAACCCATGTCGGCTCACAGTGACGCTGGCGGCAGCAAGCAAATCAAGCCATGAGCCGATGATCACGCCATCGCCATCGCCATCGCCATCGCCATCGCCATCGCCATCGCCATCGCCATCGCCGCGCAGACGGGGCCGAGATCAGCTGCGGCTGGATTACCAATTTGCTCGCAACTGGTTTACCATTTTCCTCATCATCAGAGCCAGACATGGGTGGCCCGCGGCAACGCCGGCCGAGCGTGCGACATGAGCACTACCACCGCTCCCGTTTGAATTTCCGCACAAGGCTATCCGAGCAGGCGCCCTTGTGGCGCCTTCTTTTATGTCCCACGTCCTGCCATGGCGGACAGCCAAGCCGACGTGCAAGCCGCTCGCCCGTTCCCATTTTCTTTGATTGCCGACGCACATGATTACGATCACGCTTCCCGACGGCAGCCGCCGTGACTTCGAACATCCTGTCAGCCCCATGGACGTGGCTCAGTCCATTGGTCCTGGCCTGGCCAAGGCGACCATCGCTGGTCAGGTCGATGGCCGCCTGGTCGATGCCTGCGACCTCATCGATCACGATGCCAATCTACGCCTCATCACCGCCAAGGACGAGGAGGGCGTGGAGATCATTCGCCACTCCTGCGCGCATCTGGTCGGCCACGCGGTCAAGCAGTTGTACCCGGAGGCCAAGATGGTGATCGGCCCGGTCATCGCCGAGGGCTTCTACTACGATATCTACAGCGTGCGTCCGTTCACCCCCGAGGACATGGCGGCGATCGAGCGGCGCATGCAGGAACTGATTGCGCAAGACTACGACGTGATCAAGAAGGTCACCCCGCGCGCGGAGGTGATCGAGGTGTTCCAGCAGCGCGGCGAGGACTACAAACTGCGCTTGATCGCGGACATGCCCGAGGACATCACCGCCATGGGCCTGTACTACCACCAGGAATACGTGGACATGTGCCGTGGCCCGCACGTGCCCAATACGCGTTTCCTCAAGGCGTTCAAGTTGACCCGCATCTCCGGCGCCTACTGGCGTGGCGATGCCAAGAACGAGCAGTTGCAGCGGATTTACGGCACCGCCTGGGCCGACAAGAAGCAACTCGATGCCTACATCCTGCGGATGGAAGAGGCGGACAAGCGCGACCATCGCAAGATCGCCAAGGCGCTGGATCTATTCCATTTGCAGGAAGAAGGGCCCGGTCTGGTGTTCTGGCATCCCAAGGGGTGGTCGATCTGGCAGGTGGTCGAGCAGTACATGCGCAAGGTTTACCGCGACAACGGCTACGGCGAGGTGCGTTGTCCGCAGATTCTGGACGTGTCGCTGTGGCAGCAATCCGGTCACTGGGACAACTACCAGGACAACATGTTCTTCACCGAGTCGGAGAAGCGCACTTACGCGGTCAAGCCGATGAACTGCCCTGGCCATGTGCAGGTGTTCAATCAGGGCCTGCACAGCTATCGCGATTTGCCGATTCGCTACGGTGAGTTCGGTGCCTGCCACCGCAACGAGCCGTCCGGTGCGTTGCACGGCATCTTGCGCGTGCGCGGGTTCACCCAGGACGATGGTCATATCTTCTGTACCGAGCAGCAGATCGAGGCCGAGGTCACCGCCTTTCATCGCCAGGCGCTGAAGGTGTACACGGATTTCGGTTTCGACGACATCCAGATCAAGATCGCCCTGCGCCCGGACAAGCGCCTGGGTGAGGATGCGACCTGGGACAAGGCCGAAGCCGCGTTGCGCGCCGCGCTTGGTGCCTGTGGGGTGGAATGGCAGGAACTACCTGGCGAGGGCGCGTTCTACGGCCCGAAGATCGAGTATCACCTGAAGGATGCGATTGGTCGCACCTGGCAGCTCGGCACCATGCAGGTCGATTTCATGATGCCTGGCCGCCTCGGTGCCGAGTACGTGGACGAACACAGCCAGAAGCGGCATCCGGTGATGCTGCATCGGGCCATCGTCGGCTCGATGGAGCGCTTCATCGGCATCCTGATCGAGCACCACGCCGGCGTCTTCCCGGCCTGGCTGGCGCCGGTGCAGGCGATGGTCATGAATATCACCGATGCGCAGGCTGACTATGTAGACAACGTGCGGAAAGTCCTTGCAAATCAAGGCTTCCGCATCGAGGCCGATTTGCGGAACGAAAAAATCGGCTATAAGATTCGCGAACATACGCTGCAGCGGGTGCCGTATCTGCTTGTCGTGGGCGACCGCGAAAAGGAAAACGGCGCCATTGCAGTACGCACGCGCTCGGGGGAAGACTTGGGGACCATGTCGGTTGCCGCTTTCGCCGAACGCCTGCGTGCCGAGCAGTCGGCGTAAGATCATCCTGCCGCGGGCGAAATTTCCGCTCGCGGCATTCCGATTCCCCTGGGAGATTGCAACATCAGTACCCCTGACAACAAACAGAACCGCAAGAACCAAGAGATCCGCGTTCCCCGTGTCCGCGTGATCGGTGCCGATGGCGAGATGGTGGGCGTGTTGAGCCGCGACGAAGCGCTGGCGATGGCCGAAGAAGACGGCCTGGACCTGGTCGAGATCCAGCCGCAGGCCGATCCGCCAGTGTGCAAGATCATGGACTTCGGCAAGTTCAAGTTCGAACAGCAGAAAAAGGCCAACGAGGCCAAGAAAAAGACCAAGCAGGTCGAGATCAAGGAAATCAAGTTCCGTCCGGTCACCGACGAGGGCGATTACCAGATCAAGCTGCGCAACATGCGCCGCTTCCTCGAAGAGGGCGACAAGGTCAAGGTCAATATCCGCTTCCGTGGTCGTGAAATGAGCCACCAGGAGCTCGGTCGCGAGATGGCGGCCCGGATCGAGGCCGACCTGGGCGAAGACATCGTCATCGAATCGCGTCCGCGTCTGGAAGGACGGCAGATGGTGATGATGATCGCGCCGAAGAAGCGCTGATCCCAGGCGCTTGCGGTCGCGTCGCCATTCTGCGGCGAGGCCGCTTTGGGGATGCCGCACATCGTTCGGTGGCAGACGCGTCGACGGCATGCCGGCTGCGTATGAGTCTGCTGTCTTCCCGCACTGCAACGAACTACATGATTTGCAAGGTATTCCAAGCCCTGGCATAATAGGCGGCCCAGTTCGCTGGGTTTGCCGTTCGCGCGGTAATCAGGACCTGCTCTGATCCCTTGCGGATCAAGGGCTTACAAGCCGGTAAGGGCAAGGATGGAAAGCGTGGCGCCGCCACCGCCCTGACCAGTGACAAAACATCCTCAAGGACATTGCAATGCCCAAGATCAAGACCAACCGGGCGGCGGCCAAGCGTTTCCGCAAGACTGCCTCCGGCAAGTACAAGGCTGGCCACGCCAACCGTAGCCACATCCTCACCAAGAAAGCGACCAAGCGCAAGCGCAACCTGCGGCAGACGAACCACGTTCGTGCCGAGGACGCAGGCCGTCTTGACCGTATGCTTCCCTACCTCTGAGGACTGAACCATGGCTCGAGTTAAGCGTGGCGTCCAGGCGCGTCGTCGTCACAAGAAAGTTCTGAACCTCGCCAAGGGCTACTACAACGCCCGTCGCAAGGTCTTCCGCGTTGCCAAGCAGGCGGTGATCAAGGCGCAGCAGTACGCCTACATCGGCCGTAAGCAGAAGAAGCGCAATTTCCGTTCGTTGTGGATCACCCGCATCAATGCGGCGGCTCGCATCAACGGCATGAGCTACAGCCGTTTCATGAACGGCCTGCTCAAGGCTGGCATCACCCTCGACCGCAAGGTGCTGGCGGATATCGCCGTGCACGACGCACAGGGCTTTGCCGCCCTGGCGGAGAAGGCGAAGGGCGCGCTGGCGGCATAAATGCGAGTCCCCTCGTAGAACCCGCATCGTGCGTGCGGGTGTTGACGGGGTGCAATCGCAAGCATGCGGGGGAAGGGCGCGAGTCCTTCCCCTTTTGCGTTTTGGGTGTCCCGCAGGTGGGGCGTCTGCCAGGGTGCGGGATGGTCCCGCGTTGGCGGCAACAGGGGCAACGGGTTCGATCGGAGCAGGTGAGGCGCGAGTGCAATGAGTGAAATCGATTCCCTGTGCGGACAGGCGCTGGCGGACATCGCCGCAGCGCAAAGTCCGGAAGCGCTGGAGCAGTTGCGGGTCGCGCTGTTGGGCAAGAGCGGCAGCATCACCGCTCAACTCAAGCAGCTCGGTGGCTTGGCGCCGGAGCAGCGCAAGCAGGCCGGCGAGGCGATCAACCGCGTGCGCGATACCGTGTCTGTGGCGCTGGCCGAGCGTCGTGCGCTACTGGACACCGCCGCACTGGACGCACGCCTGGCGGTCGAACGCATCGATGTGACCTTGCCGGGGCGGCGCGGCGAACGCGGCGGGCTGCATCCGGTCACGCGCACGTTGGAGCGCATCACCGAGATCTTCGCGCGGTTGGGCTACGAACTGGCCGATGGTCCGGAGATCGAGGACGACTGGCATAACTTCGAAGCGTTGAATTTCCCGCCGCACCATCCGGCGCGGGCGATGCACGATACGTTCTACTTTGGCGATGGTCGCCTGTTGCGGACTCACACTTCCGGTGTGCAGGTACGCTACATGGGCAAGCATGCGCCGCCGTTGCGCATGATCGCAGCCGGAAAGGTCTATCGCAGCGACAGCGATCAGACCCACTCGCCGATGTTCCACCAGGTCGAGGGCTTGCTGGTGGACGAGCATTCAACTTTCGCCGATCTCAAGGGCACCTTGTCCGAGTTCGTGCGCGCGTTCTTCGAGCGCGATTTCCAGATGCGCTTGCGTCCCAGCTATTTCCCGTTCGTCGAACCCGGCGCCGAGGTCGATATCGCCTGGCAACAGCCCGACGGCAGTACCCGCTGGCTGGAGGTGCTGGGCTGCGGCATGGTGCATCCGAACGTGTTGCGCAGTGTCGGCATCGATCCGGAGCGTTACACCGGCTTCGCCTTCGGCATGGGCGTGGAGCGGTTTGCGATGCTGCGTTACGGCGTCAACGACCTGCGCGCGTTCTTCGAGAACGATGTGCGCTTCTTACGCCAGTTCGCCTGAATTTCCGCCCGGACTCGGGGCGCTGGATACGCCGGAGCATCGGCTCCGGTGGTTCGCGCGAGGCGCCATCCGAGTCCTGAGTCCAGAATCCCGAGTCCCGGAAACAGCATGAAATTCTCTGAAAACTGGCTGCGCAGCCACGTTCCCACCCAGGCCACGCGCGAGCAGCTTGCGGCCACCCTGACCGCCATCGGCCTGGAAGTCGAGGAGGTCGTGCCGCTCGGCGAGTCGTTGCAGCAGGTGGTGGTCGCGCGGATCCTTGAGGCCTCGCCGCATCCTGAGGCGGACCGGCTGCAGGTGTGTCGGGTCGACGCCGGGCAGGGCGATGCGCTGCAGATCGTCTGTGGTGCGCCCAACGCTCGCCCTGGGCTGGTCGCGCCGCTGGCGCTGGTCGGTGCCCAGGTTGGCGGCATCGCGATCAAGCCGGCCACACTGCGCGGCATCGCCTCCAACGGCATGTTGTGCTCGGCCAAAGAACTGGGGCTGGACAATGATGCGTCCGGTTTGTTCGAACTGCCCGACGATGCTCCGGTCGGGCAGTTGCTGGCCGATTACCTAGGCTTGCCCGACGCCAGTATCGAGATCAAGCTCACTCCCAATCGCGCGGACTGTTTCGGCGTGCGCGGCATCGCCTACGACGTGGCTGCGGCTTGCGGCAGCGAGGTGTTGCCGCTTGCGCTCGCACCGGTGGCGCAAGCCAGTGCACGCACACTGCAGGTGCGTCTGGATGCGGGTGCCGCCGCACCGCGCTATTGCGGACGCGTGGTCGAGGATCTCGATCCGAGCGCGAAGACGCCGCTGTGGATGGCCGAGCGTCTGCGTCGCAGTGGTGTGCGCCCGGTTGCGTTGCTCGTGGATATCACCCAGTACGTGATGCTGGAGCTGGGTCAGCCGATGCATGCCTTCGATCTGGAGACCTTGCATGGCCCGATCGGCGTGCGCCACGCGCGTGCTGGCGAGACGCTGACCCTGCTCGACGGTCGCGAGGCCGTGCTCGACCCCGGCTTCCTGGTCGTGACCGACGCCGATTGCGTGGTCGCGCTGGCGGGATTGATGGGCGGCCACGCCACCCGCGTCACCGAGGCCACCCGTCATGTCTTCCTGGAAGCGGCGCATTTCGCCCCAGCGGCGATCATGGGCCGTGGCCGCAAGCTGGGCTTGCATACCGATGCCGGCCATCGCTTCGAACGCGGCGTGGATCCAGCATTGCCGAAGCAGGCGTTGGAGATGGCGACGCGGCTGGTGCTGGAACTGGCGGGCGGACGCGCAGGTCCAGTGGTGGAGGTCGAGCGCAACGAATTTCTGTCGACACCGGCACCGATCACGCTGCGCCGTGCGCGTATTACCCGCGTGCTAGGCATCGAGATCGCCGATGCCGAAGTGCAGCGCATTCTGCAAGCGCTAGGCATGGAGGTGATGGCCTCGGCCCATGGCTGGCAGGTCACTGCGCCGAGCCGCCGCTTCGACATCGCGCTGGAAGAGGATCTGATCGAGGAATTGGCCCGCATCCACGGCTACGATCGCCTGCCGACCACCTTGCCCAGCGGCGCGGCGCGCATCGCCATGGGCAGCGAGACGTGCCTGGACGAGCGCAGCGTGCGCGCACAGTTGGTCGCCCGCGATTTGCTGGAAACCATCAACTACGCCTTTGTCGACGCGACTCTGCTGGACCAATGGGGCCTGCGCGACGGGCGTGTGCCGCTGGCCAATCCGCTCAGCGCCGAGTTGGCAGTCATGCGCCCGTCGCTGTTGCCGGGGGTGGTCGCCGCGCTGGGCCGGAATGTGGCGCGTCAGGCCGGGCGGGTGCGTCTGTTCGAGATCGGTAAGGTCTTCGCCGCCGCGACCAGTGTCGATGCGGCGCCGAGCGAAACGCAGCGCGTGGCCGCGGTGGTGTGCGGCGATGCCGATGCGCTGCAATGGGGCTTGCCGGCGCGCAAGGTCGATTTTCACGACCTCAAGGGCGATCTGGAGGCCTTGGCCGCCGCGTCCGGCGCACTACTGGAGTACCGCGCGTCGGCATTGCCGTTTGCGCATCCCACGCGTTCTGCCGATGTGTACCGGGACGGGGGGCGGATCGGTTGGATCGGTCAGTTGCATCCGCGCTTGCTGCAGGCGATGCAGCTCGATGTGGAGGTGATCGGCTTCGAACTGGATCTGGCGCCGCTGGTGGCGCGCGCCTTGCCGCGCGCTGCCGAATTGTCGCGGTTCCCCTCGGTGCGTCGCGATCTGGCCGTCGTGGTGCCGGAGGCGGTGCACTGGATGCAGGTGGCACAGAGCGTGCGTACTGCGGTCGGTCCATTGCTGCGGGAGGTGGTGCTATTCGACCGCTATGTCGGTCCAGGGGTCGAGGCGGGTTGCAAGAGTCTTGCTATGGGCTTGATTTTGCAGGACAACTCGCGCACTCTGACAGATCGCGATGTGGAATCGGTGGTCGCCGATGCGGTCGCGGCGCTGGCCCGCGAACACGATGCGCGGCTGCGTGGCTGAGACGGACAGGGGATAGCAGGGCAATGGCGTTGACCAAAGCGGAAATGGCCGAACGGTTGTTCGACGAAGTCGGGCTGAACAAGCGCGAGGCCAAGGAGTTCGTCGATGCTTTCTTCGACGTGCTGCGCGACGCGTTGGAGCAGGGGCGGCAGGTGAAACTGTCCGGTTTTGGCAACTTCGATCTGCGTCGCAAGAACCAACGGCCTGGTCGCAATCCCAAGACTGGCGAGGAAATCCCGATTTCGGCACGGACGGTGGTGACCTTCCGCCCGGGACAAAAGCTCAAAGAGCGTGTGGAGGCATATGCTGGATCCGGGCAGTAACCGCGAACTTCCGCCGATTCCGGCCAAACGTTACTTCACCATCGGTGAGGTGAGCGAGTTGTGCGACGTCAAGCCGCACGTGCTGCGCTATTGGGAGACCGAATTTCCCAGCCTGGAACCGGTCAAACGGCGCGGCAATCGCCGCTATTACCAGCGCCACGATGTGCTGATGGTGCGACAGATTCGGAGTCTGCTGTACGAACAGGGATACACGATCGGCGGCGCTAGGCTACGTCTGGAGGGCGAGGGCGCACGACAAGAGTCGGCGTTGAGTAATCAGATCATCAAACAGGTGCGGCAAGAGTTGGAAGAAGTGCTGCAACTGCTGCGTCGATAGCGTTAGTCGGGCCAAACCCGCTATACTCGTCGGCGCGCCGTTAGGCGGATCCGCCACCATGGTGGATGCACACACCGGGGTATAGCGCAGCCTGGTAGCGCACTAGTCTGGGGGACTAGTGGTCGTCGGTTCAAATCCGGCTACCCCGACCAATTACATATACCGGCATGTCACCGGCTATCACGGAAACCCCTGAGAAATCCGGGGTTTTTCTTTGTCTGATGCTTTGCAATCTTGCCTGTTACCACGGGATACCGAGTAGATTTGGCGGCCCGGTTGGTGGTATCCAGCGGACTCTTACGCGGCCATGCCGCCAAGCCGATACCAACAAGATGTCCGAGCAAATTGCCGGGTTGCATCGATCTGGGTGTGCGACTGGCGCATGATCGCCTCGCCGGCAATCTCCAATGCGCCGATTCGATTCCCGCGACGAGTGACCAAGTATCGCAGTGTTTGACATCGAATGTAGTCGCAACACGATTAGACTGTGCGCATGCCCAGTGTCGCCGCCCGTATCGCCACCTTGCTGCGCGAGTTGTCGCTGCTGCCGCATCCGGAAGGTGGACGCTATGCGCGCGTGCATACTTCTGCGCTGCTGGTACGGCATGGGGAGCGCGAGCGACCGGCCTGTACCGCGATCCGGCTGCTGCTGGAGCGCGGCGAGATCAGTCATTGGCACCGGATCGATGCGGATGTGACCTGGCATTGGGAAGAGGGGAGTACGCTGGAATTGCTCAGCTTCGACCCACACTACGGTTTGCAGCGCTACCAGTTGGACGCCAGCGTGCGCGGCGGCATGCCCTCGGTCGTGATCCCGGCGGGGACTTGGCAGGCCGCGCGCCCGCTTGGCCGATATTGTCTGTTGGGTTGCGTGGTGGCGCCCGGGTTCCTGTGGGAAACCTTCGAGTTGCTTGCGGACAGTGATCCACTGGCCGCGCATTTGCCCAAGTTGGTCGACTGAGGCGGCATCGTCGCGATGCCTTGTTGCGCATGTGCCGATGCCTTGCGGCTTACGAACGGTGCCAGCGCATTGTTCGCTGTGGCTTGCCCGCGTGGGCCTCAGCTTGCGGCACTCAGCGGCCGGGCGATGCTGCCGAGTTGCGGCCAGCGCGCCAGCACTGCGGCGCGGATGCCTGCGGCGTCGATCCCGGCTTCTGCCAAAAGTTGTTCGCGGCTGGCGTGATGCTGGAAGGCATCGGGCAAGCCCAGGTGCAGTAGCGGAAGCGACACTCCCTCGGCGTTGAGCAGTTCCGCCACGCCGGAGCCGGCACCGCCAGCGACCACGTTGTCCTCAATGGTCACGAACCCCTCGTGGCTGTGCGCCAGTTCCAGCAATAGCGCGCGATCCAGCGGTTTGACGAAACGCATGTTGACCACGCTCAGGCCGAGTTCGCGGCCAACTTGTTCGGCCGCTGTCAGTGTTGCGCCGAACGCCAGCAGCGCGAGCGTCGTGCCCTGTGCACGGCGCTGCGCCTTACCGATCGGCAGAGTATCCAGCGTCGCTGCAGGAGCGATGCCGGGGCCGGTGCCGCGCGGGTAGCGCACCGCTGCGGGGCCACGATGGCGCAGGCCTGTGCTGAGCATCTGCCGGCATTCGGCTTCATCGGCCGGGGCCATCACCACCAAGTGCGGCACGCAGCGCAGAAAACTCAGGTCCAGATTGCCGGCATGAGTGGCGCCATCGGGTCCGACCACGCCGCCGCGATCGATCGCGAACAGCACGTCGAGCTGTTGCAGCGCCACGTCGTGTATCAGTTGATCGTAGCCGCGCTGCAGAAACGTGGAATAGATCGCCACCACCGGCTTGGCGCCGTGGACGGCCATGCCGGCGGCCAGCGTGACCGCGTGCTGTTCGGCGATAGCCACGTCGAAATAGCGTTGCGGATATTCCTTGCTGAAACGGACCAGGCCCGAACCTTCGCGCATCGCCGGTGTGATTGCCAGCAGCGCCGGTTCGGCCGCGGCCATGTCGCAGATCCAATTGCTGAACACATCGGTGTAGGTCGGTGCCTTGGTTCCTTCTTTGGACACCAGGCCTTTGCTCGGATCGAACGGGCCGACCGCGTGGTAACCGATCTGGTCGCCCTCAGCCAGTTCGTAGCCCTTGCCCTTGGTGGTGATGACGTGCAGCAACTGCGCGCCTTTCAGCGTCTTGAGCGTCTTCAACGCGCCGAGCAGGGCCGGCAGGTCATGACCGTCGATCGGCCCGGTGTAGTGGAACCCCATTTCCTCGAACAGCGTGGAGGGCACGAACATGCCTTTCCAGTGTTCTTCCCAGCGACGCATGAAACGCGCGGTCCGGTTGCGCTTCTTGTCGCCGAGAATTTTTTTGCCGCTTTCGCGGATCGCATTGAGGGTCTTGCTGCCGGTCATGCGTCCGAGCATCTTGGTGACGCCGCCAACCGCCTCGGAGATCGACATGCGGTTGTCGTTGAGGATCACCAGCAGGTTTGGCTCCGGGTCCATGCCGCCGGCGTGGTTCAGCGCCTCGTAGGCCATGCCCGCAGTCATCGCGCCGTCGCCGATCACCGCCACCACCTTGCGTTCATCGCCCATGCGTTGCAACGCCACGGCCATGCCGAGTGCGGCCGAGATCGAGGTGGAGGAATGGCCGACGCCGAACGTGTCGTACTCGCTTTCTTCGCGTTTGGGGAACGGCGCGACACCATCGGCCTGCTTGACGGTGTGGATGCGGTCGCGACGTCCGGTGAGGATCTTGTGCGGATAGGTTTGGTGGCCAACGTCCCACACCAGTTGGTCCACCGGGGTGTCGTAGAGATAATGCAGGGCGACGGTGAGTTCGATCACGCCCAGCCCGGCGCCGAAGTGGCCGCCACTCTTGCCGACGCATTCGATCAGGTAGGAACGCAGCTCCTCGGCGATGGCCGGCAATTCCGATGTTTCGAAACCGCGCAGGTCGGCGGGGAGCTGGATGCGCGCAAGGCGCGGATAGCGGGTGGAGTCGATCATCGGAATGCAGGGTCAGCGACCGCGATATTTTCCTCCCCATTCCGGGCATGGGCAAGCAACCCGTTCAACGGACAAACGTGGTGGCATGGATGATCGCCGGGGTGCGGCAATCGGTCGCAGGGCGCGGCGTGGCACGCGTTGGGTTGCTGATTTAACGCGAATTTACCGTGAAAGTTTGGAGCGCTTGGGCAGTTGTGCCTTCAGAAACGACATCTGGTCGGCGAGGATGTTGCGGTTTGACAGGATCAGGTGTTCTATCCAGCTTGGTCGGTATGGTACCGCCAGCAGCGGCATCGACGCTTGTTGCGGGGTGCGGTTGCCCTTGCGGGAGTTGCAGTGGAAGCACGCGGTGACCACGTTTTCCCAGATGTCGCGCCCGCCTTTGGAGACCGGCAGGACATGGTCGCGTGTCAGTTGCGGGCGGCTGAATTGCTGGCCGCAATACATGCACAGCTGTGCGTCGCGAGCGAACAGTGCGGTGTTGGTCAGCGTGGGAGTGGGGTCCAGCGCGCGTGAGCGTGCATGGCCGCGCGCGGCGATGATCGGGTGCAGATGCAGCACGCTGCGCTCGCCGCTGGCGCGCGACAGACCGCCGTGGATCTCCATGCATGGCTCGCCCAGGGTCCATGCCACTGCGCCGCGTACGTAGAGGCAGGCGGCGTCTTGCCAGTTGATCCAGTTCAGGACACGACCATGCCCGTCCAGCGACAGCAGACGCACCGAAGGCAGGTGAGTGGAGGGCGGATAGGGCGCCGTCGGAACTGCCTCCGACGCGGCATGGGCCCCGGTATCGATCAGACCAAGCGTGGTTGTGTCTGTCTCCATCGAGAAAACAGCTTATACCCGATTGTTGACGGTTTGTGTATCCGTCAGTGCGGCGGATTTGCATGCCTGGTTGTCTCTTCGCGTTCGCGCCAGCGGTGATGCGCCTTGCAGCTTTACCCCATTGACCGGCTCAGAACTGTGCGTCGGCCAATGCCATCAGCGGCTGTGCGCCGGCATCGATCACCGCGGCGTGGGTCAGCGTGCGTGGCAGCAACTTGGCGTAGTAGAAGCGGGCGGTTTCGCATTTGGATTGTTTGAATGCTTCGGTATGTGTCGAGGCCGCGGCTGCGGCGACACTGCGCGCCCACCAGTACGCCAGCACCACATAGCCGGAATAGAACACGTAGTCGTAGCTCGCCGCGCCGAGTTCGTCGGGGTTGCTGGCGGCGCGCTGTAGGATGCGCTTGGTCAGCGCCGCCCATTCCTGTGCTTTCTCGCGCAGCGGCGCGATGAACTCTGCCACCGCTGGTGTGTCGTGGTGTTCGCTGAGGAACGCCTGGATCTGTGCCAGGAACAGCGTCAGTCCAGCGCCCTGGCTGGAGGCGGTCTTGCGCCCGATCAGGTCCAGCGCCTGGATGCCGGTGGTGCCCTCGTACAAGGTGGTGATGCGCGCGTCGCGTGCTAACTGTTCCATGCCGTATTCGTGAATGTAGCCGTGGCCGCCGAAGCATTGCAGCGCGTGGTAGGTGGTTTCCACCGACCATTCGGTCTGGCAGGCCTTGGCGATCGGGGTCAGGAAGCTGACCAGCACCTCGGCCTGTTCGCGCTCGGTTGGGTCGGTGGCGCTGTGGGCGATATCGATCAGGCTGGCGGCATGCAGTGCCAGCAGGCGGCTGCCTTCGGTCAGCGCCTTCACCGTGAGCAGCATGCGACGCACGTCCGGATGCACCAGAATCGGATCGGCGGGTTTTTCGGGCTGTTTGGCACCGCTGAGTGAGCGCGATTGCAGGCGCTCGCGGGCATAGCGCAGGGCGTTCTGGTAAGCGCGCTCGGACAGCCCCAGGCCCTGCAACCCGACGCCGAGTCGCGCCGAGTTCATCATGGTAAACATCGCCTGTAGGCCTTTGTGCGGCGGGCCGATCAGATAACCCTGGGCACCATCGAAGTTCATCACGCAGGTGGCCGAGCCATGGATGCCCATCTTGTGTTCCAACGCGCCGCAGCGCAGCGCATTGCGTTCGCCGAGGCTGCCGTCGCGCGCGACTCTGTATTTCGGCACCACCAGCAGCGAGATGCCTTTGGCCCCGGGTGGCGCGTCGGGCAGCCTTGCCAGGACCAGATGCACGATGTTGTCGGTGAGATCGTGCTCGCCGGCGGTGATGAAGATCTTGGTGCCGCTGACCGACCACGTGCCGTCGGCGTTGAGTTCGGCCCGGGTCTTGAGCAGGCCCAGGTCGGTGCCGCAGTGCGGTTCGGTCAGGCACATGGTGCCGGTCCAGCGGCCCTCCACCAATGGCTTCAGGAATATCTCTTGTTGCCAGGGGTCGCCATGCTGCTTGAGTGCCTCCACGGCACCGTGCGACAGCAGCGGGAAGTTACCCCAGGCGAGATTGGCGGCGTTGATCATCTCGTTCAACGGCGCACCCAACGTATGCGGCATGCCCTGGCCGCCGAACGCGACGGGCGCGGTCAGCCCGGTCCAGCCACCCTCGGCGAATTGCCGGTAGGCGTCGCGAAAGCCGGGTGCGGTAGTCACCGCGCCGGTGTTCTTGTCCAGCGTGCACCCATGCTCGTCGCCGACCCGGTTCAGCGGCGCCAGCACGGTGCCGGTGAAGCGCGCGGCTTCTTCCAGTACCGCGTCGATCAGTTCGGCGTTGGCCTCGGCATGGCCGAGACGGGCGAATAGTGCTTCCACTTGCAAAACGTCGTACAGGGCGAAGCGAAGATCGTTCAACGGGGCCTGGTAGGTGCTCATGCGATCGCTCGTGCCATGGGCCGCAGTGCGGCCGAGAGTGTCAGGATACTACTGCGTATGGGGTGTGCCGCCGAGGGAGCGTTTCGAAGGGGGGCCTTGTCTGGATCGTCGTATGCCCTGTGATGCAAGGCGCGTGTGTCCCCTTTAGCGTGTCTAACGTCGGTCACAGAGGACGTCGGTGCAGGCTCGCGCAGATACCGGCATGCCCGGTATGGAGGCGCACCAGAGTTGGTGCAGTGGCCGGGTTACGGCGAGGCGATCAGCGCAGCACGCCGTCCAGGCCGGGGGCTGGCGAGAGCGTGTTGTGCGTATCGATGGTGAAGGTGCGCTGTTTCTTTTCTTCGGGCGTGGCCGCGATGCTGCCCTTGAGCGTGTATTCCAGGCTGTGGTGGCTTGCCAGCGCATCGGCGATGGCCAAACGCGCGGCGGAACTGGGTCGCACGGCGACGTTGACCACATCCGCCGTTTCCGGGCCGATCGAGATTCCGGGGGTTGCCTGCATAGTGCCTGCGGCTTCGCCACCCACGCCCAGGTCCAGGCGCAGACTGTCATAGCGCATGGGAATGCTGCTGTAGTTCTGCAGTCGTAACTCCACTTTCCAACTGCCATCGGGATTGACGGTGAGTTGCTGCAAGCTTGCAGCCGGGTCGGACACGCGCCGCACCATGCCGTCCCCGCATGCGCTCAGGAGCGTCGTGCACATCATCAGCAAGCCGAGGCGAAGGGGGCGGGGCATGAGCGAAGTCCGGTGGCGTGTGGAAACCGGCGAAGAATACTACGCACCCCGGAAAGCGGCTGTGTCATGGCGACATTGCCGTGTACTCGACGAACGCCAAGCCTCTCCGGCTTTGACTGGCATGTGCTTTGGTCTGGCCGTGACGGAGTGTGCGGCGCAAGAAGAAAAGCCACCACAGTCCTCGATGGTGCGGCGGGCGACGTCCGTACCCTGAGCCGATCCGCTGCCGAGGAGCTTGGTTTTGGTCAGGCTGGCCCGGGCTGTGCCGGCCAGCATCTGCAAGGTCGAAACAGCGTGGCTTGCCCAATCTCGATTGCATCGCTATGATGCGCGCCTCGCACCGGTACTGCCGCGTTGCGCAGTGGCCGAGTAGCTCAGTTGGTAGAGCAGGGGATTGAAAATCCCCGTGTCGGCGGTTCGATTCCGTCCTCGGCCACCATTAGCTCCAAGTCTTGTAATGACTCAAGCTATTCCATCTTTATATGGATGGCTATCCCGCTGGCTTTGCGGATCAGTTTGTCAGCCATCTCAAGACGCGATGGCGCGGCTGTTGCAATAGGCAGAGTTTGGCATGCGGTGATGCCTCTCGCGATGCCGATTTGCCAGCGCGAGCCGGACAGTACCGGCCTGCTGCTTTGCAGCACAGATGGCGGACCACTACAGCAGCTCTTTCGCCACGTTTCCGTGAAATTAAGGTCTACTATTGTAGACAAATGCGAAAAGTGATCATGCTTTCGTGACGATTCACTCAACAGATGGCGTGTGCGGTCGTAATCATGTACGCGGCCGATGGAGACCATATAAGCGGCCAATCTGGGGAGGTGGTAATGCGTGTTAAATTTCCATTGATTGTCCTGTCTGGGGTGCTGGCTTTGGTTGCTGCTGGCGATGCTTTTGCTGGGACTGAAATGAAAGCAGGGCTTGTGGCTGATCAGGATCATCCGGAGGCAGAGGGTCCTTACATCGAACAGATTGGGTCCGAGTGCATGATGGTCAACACGTACCTGCAGCAGCACGATGGTGTGTCTAAACGTGTGGTCCTGCGTGAGCCGGTGGAGTGTGCCGACCAGCAGGATGGTCGATCGCTGGCGAAGCTCGCCAAGTGAGTCGGCGTGCAGGCTCGCCTGGGCCTGCCTGATCCAGGCGATGGCGTGCGCCTATTTGGCGGCGCGCTTCCTCGGGCCCTCAAGACAGTGCCAGTGATGTTTTGCTTGGCTGAACAGGTTTTGGCGGGTTGAGTCGATTTTGCTCTTGCCCTAAACATTGACCAAGCTGAAGATTTTTCTCTTCGAATCGACGCCTGGGTCTTCCACCGATCCAGATGCTGTCGTTGTTATCTCTGCTTGGCCTGACATTGCCGCTGCCGCTGTGTGCCGTGCAGTCGGCCAATTCGGTGGCTGAATTCGATCTAGGCCGCAATGAAGGCCGCGCGTGCTGCAGCGAGCAGGTCCGGGCTGTCGCCTTCGCGCAGCGCTTGCAACGCTGTGCGGTCGCCGGTCAGTTGTATCGTGGTGAGCCATTGCGCCATTGTGGGGAAGTCGCCGCCGCAGCCGTTCCAGACGATGCAGATGGTCTCGCCGATGTTACTGAGGTCGTTCTCGTTCAGGTATCCAAGAGTGCCATCGCGGGCGAGCCAGTCAAGTGCGCGTTGCGCATCCTCGGGCGCACCGTAGGATGCGCCATCGATCAGCGACAGCATGTCGCTGGTGTTTGCCAGCCTGCCTGCCTTGTGCCGTTCGGCGCGGCGCATGCCCTGCAGTACGGCCTTGATGCGATTTTCGTGGGGCATGTCAGTCATGATTGCCGGGTAGTTTGGCAGAGCGCGCTGGTGATGGCGAATCGACGTGCAGGTCCAGCTCGCCGTCTACTAGGCGTGCCCGCAATGGGGCGCCTGGTTCGACTTGTGTCACCGAGCGCACGACGTTGCCAGTGCCGGCATGCGTCAGGATGGTATAGCCGCGTGCCAATGTGGCGAGCGGACTGATCGCCTCCATTGCGCGCGCCAGCGCGCGCAAGCGTTGTGTCTGGACTTGCAAGCGTCGCCCCATCGCGACAGGCAGATGCTGGCCGAGCGCTTGCAGGCGGCTGCCTAGCATCGTAAGCCGATGCTGTGGCTGGGAGGCGCGCAGGATCGCGGCAGCATGGCGCAACTGCGCCTGTCGGCGTTCTTGCTGCTGCATCCACAGTGTGGTCAGTCGGCGCGCGGCCTCGCGTTGGCGGCGTTGCAGTAGTTGCAGTTGCATCTGCGGACTCTGCGCTTGCAGCCTGAGCATTGCCTGGTCGGCGCGTTGTTGTGCCTGGCGCAGGAGGTGCCGCTGCCAACGCTGCAATGCGTGGTGTTGGGCGGATAACCGAATGGTGATGTCGCGTTGGTCGGGGACCAGCAACTCTGCCGCGACCGACGGTGTCGGTGCGCGCAGGTCGGCGGCGAAATCGGCCAGCGTCACGTCGGTTTCGTGGCCGACCGCCGACACCACCGGCGTATTCGAGGCGGCGATGGTGCGCACTAGATGCTCGTCGTTGAACGCCCAAAGGTCTTCCAGCGAACCGCCGCCGCGGGTCAGCAGGATCACGTCGTAGCGATTGCAGGCATCGGCCTGCTGCAGCAATGTTGCGATCTGCGCGGCGGCGCTGTCGCCCTGTACCAGGGTCGGCAGAATATCCACTTGCAGCAGTGGCATGCGCCGGCCGAGTACGCTTAGCACATCGCGCACTGCGGCGCCGCTGGGTGAGGTGATCACGGCCAGGCGATGCACGAAAGCCGGCAGGGGGCGCTTGCGTTCGATCGCGAACAGGCCTTCGTCAGTGAGTTTGGCTTTGAGCGCTTCGAACGCGCGGCGCAGCGCGCCTTCGCCGGCTTCTTCCAGGTGTTCCAGTACTAGTTGATAGTCGCCGCGCGCTTCGTACAAGGTGAGGCGACCGCGTGCGAGGACGCGCAGCCCCTCGCGTGGCACGAACGGCAGCCATTGGCTTTTGGGCTTGAACATCGCGCAGCGCACTTGTGCGCGCGCATCCTTGAGGGTGAAGTACAGGTGTCCGGAGGTGGGGCGGGTCACGTTGCCCAGCTCGCCTTCCACCCATGCCAGCGGGAACGTGCTTTCCAGCAGGTCGCGGGCCAGCGTATTGAGCTGGCTTGGGGTGAGGATTTGGTCGGTGCGATTGGGCATGCGGGTGATGCGGTGGCGTGCTGGCGGCTATCCTCGCATGTCTGTGTCTGTGTCTGTGTCTGTGTCTTGTGTCGGCTGCGCCGTCTTGCTCCCAGGTCGGCAACGGCTGCGACGTGGACGGATATGGCGCAAGTATAGAATTCTACGCATGTCCGAATGCCGCGATCTCCATACCGTCACCGCCGCGCGTCGCATCGATGCACAGGCCATTGCATTGCTGGGCGGGGGCGCTGATGCGCTGATGCAGCGTGCCGGGCAGGCGGCGTGGCAGACGCTGTTGCAGCGTTGGCCGCAGGCGCAGCGCATTTTGGTGGCCTGCGGCAGTGGCAACAACGGCGGCGATGGCTACGTGCTGGCGCGCTTGGCGCATTGTGCCGGGTATCGGGTAAGCGTGGTGCAGTTGCCGGGGTGTGGGCCGCGGTCGTCGCTGGCGCAACGTGCCTGCAACGACTACATCGGCGTCGGTGGTCGTATCGTCGTGTTCGATGGCGTGCTGGAACCTGCCGATGTGGTGGTCGATGGATTGCTCGGCATTGGCTTGAATCGCGCGCCAGATGCTGAATTGACCAGGTTGATTGGTGCGCTGTCTGAGCTTGGTGCGCCGGTGTTGGCGCTGGATGTGCCTAGTGGCGTGGATGCGCAGTCCGGTAGCGTCCCGGGTGTGGCGTTGTCGGCGACGTTGACCCTGCAGTTCATCGTGGCCCATGCCGGCCTGTATACGGGTGCTGCGCTGAACTATGTCGGCGAGCGTGCTCTGGCGACGCTGCAGGTGCCTGTGGCCGCGTTCGCTGGTTGCGTGCCGTTTGCAACGGCCTGGGGCGTTGCCGCGTTGTGTCGATATCTCGCCCCCCGGCCCCGCGACAGTCACAAGGGCGATGCCGGGCATGTGCTGTGCATCGGTGGGAATCATGGCAGCGGTGGTGCGGTCATGCTGACCACCGAGTCGGCGTTGCGCAGCGGCGCAGGATTGGTCAGCGTTGCGACCCGTCGTATGCACGTGGCACCGCTGCTGGCGCGTTGCCCAGAGGCGATGGCGCATGCTGTCGAGGACGCGGAGGCGTTGATGCCGCTCTTGTGCAAGGCCGATGTGGTGGCGCTCGGTCCGGGTCTTGGTCAAGACGACTGGGCGCAGGCGTTATGGCATGCCGTGCTCGCCAGCGATGTCGCGTTGGTGGTCGATGCCGATGCGTTGAATCTGCTGGCGCAGGCGCCGCGCCAGCTGCCGCAGGCGGTGTTGACGCCGCATCCGGGCGAAGCCGGGCGGCTGCTCGGTCTGACCGCCGCGCAGGTGCAGCGCGACCGCTTTGCCGCCGCTGCGCTGCTGGCCGACCGCTATCAGGCTGCGGTGGTACTGAAGGGCGCCGGCAGTATTGTCGCCGCGCCAGGCCAACTGCCCCGCGTTATCGCCGCCGGTAATCCAGGTATGGCGGTTGGCGGTATGGGCGATCTGTTGACCGGCGTGATCGCTTCGCTACGCGCCCAGGGGCTGGCTGCGTTCGAAGCGGCCAGTGTGGGCGCGCTGCTGCACGCCTGCGCCGGTGACCGCGCTGCTTCGGCCGGTGGCGAACGTGGCTTGCTGCCCTCCGACTTGCTGCATGCGTTGCGGCGTCTTTCCAACCCGGAATTCGAATGATGACCTTGCAATTGTTTCTGCCCGACAGCGATGCCACCGAGCGGTTCGGGCGCGCGCTCGCCGCCACACGACCAGCACAGGCCGTCGTGCATTTGCACGGTGATCTGGGAGCGGGCAAATCGACCTTGGCGCGCGCTTTGCTGCGTGCGTTGGGCGTCCAGGGTGCGATCCGCAGCCCCACCTACACCTTGTTGGAGCGTTATCCACTCGCCGACGGCGAGGCATGGCATCTGGATCTGTACCGTATAGGAACCTCTGGCGAGTTGGATTTTCTGGGCCTGGACGAAGCAAGCGCCAATCTGTGGCTGGTGGAATGGCCCGAGCGCGGCGGTGACGTGCTGGCCCCGGCGGATCTGCATGTCCTGCTGGCCTTGCACGATGGTGGGCGCATGGCGCAGGTGCGGGCCGGCACTGCGGCAGGGAAAGTGTGGCTGACCCGGATCGTCGAGCAAGGTGACTTGCGCCAACTTTTTCTGAGCTGACGCTAAAAAGTGGAAGCAGGTTATGGATTATTAAGGGAAAATTGCTTGCATTTGTGTCGTTACGATGCTTGAATCGATGGTATGCGCCAGGGGATCCGAGTTTTTGCCTGTTCCGCCATCGCCGCAGGCTGGTGCCTGGCGGCGCAGTTGGCGTTTGCGGGCGAGGTTCAGTCGGTATCGCTGGATAACGGCGCAACCGGCACCCGCGCAGAGATCCGTTTGCAGGGCAACGGCGGCTTCAGCACCATCTCCTTGGCTCACCCTGATCGGTTGGTGGTGGATTTTGCCGACTCTTCCGCCGTCAAGGGTTTGAAGCTACCCGCCGGCAGCGGTGTGGTCAGTGCCGTGCGCACGGGCCATCCGGTGCCGGGTACCTTGCGTATCGTGTTCGACCTCAGCAATTCGGTGGTCGCGTTCAAACCGCAGATGCAGACCATTGGCGGTAGTTCGGTGTTGGTGATCGAGTGGCCGGGCGATGCCGCGATGGGTAAGTCCGTTGCGGCTAGCGCCGCGCCGCCCTCGGTGTCCGCAGTACCTGTATTGCCGCCGCCTGTTGCCAAGCCTGTCCTGGATCCACGTGCGGAAGCGGCGCGCGCGACGGCCGCATTGACCGCCTCTGTCGTGCAGCATTCGACCCAGCCACAGCCGGTCGCCGTGGCGATCCCTCCGCCGGTAAGCGATAACGCCGCCGTCCCTGCGCCGACGGAATCGGCGCGCGTACCGCTTGCCAAGTCTGGCGCTGGCGTTGCCACGGTGACGCAGAAAAGCGCCAGTCAGCCCCAGATAGTGCCGCCGCAGGCCATCGAGCCGGCCAACAACGACCAAGACGAGATGGCCGTGGCCGCGGCGTCTGAAGCGCGGCCGGTGATGCCCAGTGCGCCGTCGCGGGTGCGAATGAGGCCGGGCATGCGCCCGTTGATCGTGGCCATCGACCCTGGTCATGGCGGTCAGGATCCCGGAGCCAGCGGCCCTACCGGCAAGCACGAGAAGGATGTGACTCTGGCGATCGGTCGCGAACTGGCCCGCCAGATCAACGCCACGCCTGGCATGAAGGCATACATGACGCGTAGCACCGACGTGTTCATTCCGTTGCCGATGCGCGCGCAGAAAGCCCGCGCCGCCAAGGCCGACATCTTCATCTCGATCCACGCCGATGCCGCAGAGAATCGCAGTGCAAGCGGTTCCTCGGTGTACGTACTATCGACCAAGGGTGCTTCGTCGCAGCGCGCGCGCTGGCTGGCGGACAAGGAGAATGCGGCTGATCTGGTCGGCGGCGTGCGTTTGCAGAGAACCGATAGCACCTTGGCGAGCGTGTTGCTCGACTTGGCCCAGAGCGGACACATGAAAGCGTCCGAGGATGCGGCCGAGCATGTATTGGGCGGGCTGAAGGAAATCGGCAACAACCACAAGCCAGAGATCGAGCGCGCCAATTTTGCCGTGCTGCGGACCTCCGACATGCCGGCGATGCTGGTCGAGACCGCTTATATTTCCAATCCGGAAGAAGAGCGTCGTTTGACCGAGCCCGCGTATCAGCGCCGTATCGCCAGCGCTGTGCTTGATGGTGTGAACACCTTCTTTACCCAGCAACCGCCTCCCGGCACGCTGTTCGCCGCGCGCGCGCAGGCAGAAGCGGATGCGGCGGCTGGGACGGTCGCTGGCGGCAACCGCTGACGCGCTCGGCTATCATGGCCGGCCAATCCTCGATGATGGCGTCCGCGCCGTGCGCCGTGCCGATGTTCGTTTTTTGCTGGTGTTCTTGCTCTACCGTTGAGATCAGCGCGCCGAGACGGGCGCGTGCTGCGAGGTCGGTATGAGCATCCGTCAATTGCCCGAGATCCTCATCAACCAGATCGCTGCGGGCGAAGTGGTGGAGCGTCCGGCTTCGGTGGTCAAGGAACTGGTGGAGAACGCGCTGGATGCGGGCGCGCACCGCGTGGACATCGACCTGGAAGAGGGCGGCGTGCGCCTCATTCGCATCCGCGACGATGGTGGTGGCATCCCCGCCGAAGAGTTGCCATTGGCGGTGTCGCGGCACGCAACCAGCAAAATCGCCTCGTTGGACGATTTGGAAACCGTCGGCACGCTTGGGTTTCGTGGCGAGGCCTTGCCCTCGATTGCGTCGGTCAGTCGCTTCACCCTGGCCTCGCGCCGCGCCGACGACGCGCATGGCGCCATGTTGCAGGTGGAAGGGGGCAAAGTCGGTACGGTGCAGCCGCACGCGCAGTCGCCGGGTACCACGGTGGAAGTGCGCGAACTGTTCTACAACGTGCCGGCGCGGCGCAAATTCCTGCGCGCCGAACGCACCGAATTGGGCCACATCGAGGAATGGCTGCGTTCGCTGGCGCTGGCGCGCCCGGATGTGGAACTACGGGTTTCTCACAACGGCAAACCGTCGCGGCGCTACAAGCCCGGCGATCTGTATTCGGATGCCCGCCTGGGCGAAACGCTGGGCGAGGATTTCGCCCGGCAGGCGTTGCGGGTGGATCACAGTGGCGCTGGCCTGCGCCTGCATGGCTGGATCGCACAACCGCATTATTCGCGTGCCAGTGCCGACCAGCAGTACCTGTACGTCAATGGCCGTTCGGTGCGCGACCGCAGTGTCGCCCACGCGGTGAAGATGGCCTATGGCGACGTGCTGTTTCATGGTCGTCAGCCGGCCTATGTGTTGTTCCTGGAGTTGGATCCGTCGCGTGTGGACGTCAATGTCCATCCGGCCAAGCACGAGGTGCGTTTCCGCGATGCGCGGCTGATCCACGATTTCGTTTACCGCACCTTGCAGGACGCGTTGGCGCAGACCCGTGCCGGTAGCCTGCCCGGCACGGCGGCCGACGCGCCCGTGCAGGCATTGCCGACGCATGGCTCCGGAGCGGGCGCATGGCCACCGTCACGCGCATCGGTAGCCGGTAGCGGGAAGGGAGATGGTGCGCAATGGCGGTCGGCGCAGTCGCCGCTCGGCTTGCGGGTGCAGGAGGCACCTGCGGCGTATGCGGCGTTGTACGCGGGGTCGGCCGATTCGGCAAGCGCGGCGACTCACCTGCCGCGCCAGGCACAGGACGCGGCAGGCGGGTTGCCGCCCACTGCGCCCGACAGCGGTGGGCCGCCGCTCGGCTACGCGATCGCGCAATTGCATGGCATCTATATCCTGGCCGAAAACGCAGAAGGTCTGATCGTGGTCGACATGCATGCCGCGCACGAGCGTATCGGCTACGAGCGGCTCAAGAGCGCGCACGATGGGATTGGCCTGCATACGCAACCACTGCTGGTGCCGATCACCCTGGCGGTTGGCGAGCGTGACGCCGATACCGCCGAGCGCGAAGCGCAGACATTGGCCGCGCTTGGATTCGAGATTACCCGCAGTGGACCGCAGTCCTTGCACGTGCGCAGCATCCCGGCCTTGCTGGCGCAGGCCGAACCGGAGGCTTTACTGCGCGATGTACTCACCGATTTGCGCGAGCATGGCCACAGCGGTCGTGTCGCTGGCGCGCGCGACGCGCTGCTTTCGACCATGGCCTGTCACGGCGCGGTGCGTGCCAACCGGCGTCTCACGTTGCCGGAAATGAATGCCTTGCTGCGTGATATGGAGGCGACCGAGCGCTCCGGACAATGCAACCATGGACGTCCGACCTGGGCACGCTTTACCTTGGCTGAAATCGATCGTTGGTTCTTACGAGGACGTTGATGCACAAGTGGACGAAGCCGCTGTCTCTGCTGCTGATACTGCTGGCCATGAGCGGGTGTGGTAGACAGGCATCGGCACCGATCGCGCCAAAGGCCATGGACGCGCATTTTCTCGCCGACGAACAGGCCTGGCGCGCGAAACGTCTGCGCGAACTGCAGGCGGCCGACGGCTGGACCAGCTTGGTCGGCCTGCACTGGCTGGAACTGAAAGAACACGACATCGGGAGCGGCCCAGGCAGTGGCATCCGGTTGGCGTTTGGTCCGCCGCGGATGGCACTGGTATCGCAGATGCAGGGACAGGTGTATCTGACCCCCGAGCCCGGTGCCGCGCTCCGCGTGGACGGCACGCCGCTGCAGGGGCGCATTCGTCTTTACAGCGACCACGATCCGCAGCCGACGGTGATCGATTTTGATGATGGCAAGGGCAAGCTCAGTCTGATCGAACGCGGTGGCCGCTATGCGCTGCGGGTCAAGCACGCCGATGCGCCGAGCAGGCTGGGTTTCGCTGGATTGCAGGATTGGCCGCTGAGCGAATCTTGGCGCGTGCGTGGGCGTTTCGTGCCCAATCCGCCGGGCACGACGCTGCAAATCGTGGACATCATCGGCGTCAGTACCGCATCGCCGAATGCCGGCGTGTTGGAGTTCGAGCGTGGTGGGAGACGCTTTCGGTTGCAGGCGATCGGTTCGCCTGGACAGCCATTGTTCGTGGTGTTCGCCGACCGCACCAGCGGGCGCGGCAGCTACCCGGCAGGGCGTTTCTTGGATGTGCCTGCACCGGCGGCCGACGGCAGCGTGGTGCTGGACTTCAACCGTGCCTACAACCCCCCATGTGCCTTCACCCCGTTTGCGACCTGTCCGCTGCCGCCGCCGGAAAATCGTCTCGATCTGGCAATCGATGCTGGCGAGAAGGTCTACGTCGCTCACCATTGAGGCAAGGCTTTCGATGAATCCATTACCGCGTTGGTTGCGCAGCGTGCTGCTGGGAATGTTGGTATCCCTGGCGCTGCCGCTTCTGGCAAGTCCAAGTCCTGCGTCATCGGCGCTTGCGCCGCCCACACCCTTGCTGTGGAAGGTCAGTGGCCCGCATGGCACGCTGTATCTGCTGGGTTCGTTTCATCTGCTCAAGCCGCAGGACTACCCACTTGCGCACGAAGTCGATGCCGCATACGCGGCATCGCCGCGACTGTTGTTCGAACTGGCCCCGCAGGATGTGGATTCGCCCCAGTTGGGCGCGCAGATGCTGCAGGCGGCGCAGCGCCACGACGGCAAGCGCTTGCAAGACGATCTGGATCCGGCGACGTGGCAACGCTTGCGCCGTTACGCGGCTGGGCACGGGTTGCCGCTCGCGCAGATGAGTGGCTTGGAACCGTGGTTCGTCGGTCTGAGCATCAGCATCGCCGACATGAAGACGCAGGGGCTGCAGGCCGATGCCGGTCTGGACCGGCATTTTATGGAGATGGCGCTGCAGGGCGGCAAGTCGGTGGAAGGATTGGAGAGCGCATCGGCACAGATCGCCTTGCTACAGGGCATGGACCCGGTGGAGCAGCGGCAGATGCTGACCGAGGCACTGGACGATGCCGAGCAGGGCGCGACCCAGACACTGCGCTTGCACGACGCCTGGCGTGGTGGCGACGAGCGCCAGTTATGGCAGGAGCTCGGCGTACAGATGAAACGCGACTATCCGCGTCTGTATCAGCGCATCGACGTGGAGCGTAACCGAGCTTGGTTGCCGCGACTGGAGCAACGCCTGCAGGATGGGCAGGGCGACACGTTGGTGGTGGTCGGCGCGCTGCATCTGCTTGGCCCGGACGGGGTGGTCGAGGGACTGCGCGCACGGGGTTACAAGGTCGAGCGGCTGTGTGCCGGTTGCCGTACAGCGCCAGCGCGACAACGCTAAGTGCCGTGCCATGCCTGGCACACTGGGCAATAGACAGCGCTGGATGCGGATTGCAACCGGCGTTCCTTGCCGGAGTTCCTTGAACGATAGTCCGACGTGGTGTTGGTAGGGCGTCGTCCTTTGGAGTGCCGCTGTCCCGGCTGTTCGGTCTACCCATGGGACGACACGCCACGCGCCTTGGCGCGTGCGCGTTCTTCCAGGTATGCGCTCAGCGTGGTCGCGACTTCGTCGACGTGGTGCCGGTTGGCGGTTCGCTGGGTTTGCTTGCACCAGCGGCGGGGCGGCCGAAACCGCTGCCGAGGTTGCGCTGGAACTCTTGCCACAACTCCAGGTTGCGCTCGGTCAGCTGGTTCATCATTGTCCATGGCGTTTGCCCCAGCAAGTTACCCATCTGTTGACGGAACTGTTGCTGCTGATCCAGGAACACCTGCATGCTGCGCTCCAAATAGTTGCCCATGAAGCCCTGCAGCGAGTCGCCGTAGAAACGGATGATCTGGCTGAGCAACTGGGTGGACAGCATCGGTTCGCCGTCCTGTTCCTGGTCAGCGATGATTTGCAACAGGACCGCGCGACTGAGGTCTTCACCGGTCTTGGCGTCGCGCACCTCGAACTCCTCGCCGTCGATGATCAACTGGCGGACGTCTTCGATGGTGATGTAACTGGAAATTTCGGTGTCGTAGAGGCGGCGATTGGGATACTTCTTGATGATGCGGATATCAGCCATGAAGCGATCGCTCTTTGACGGTAGGCGCGCAGCATGGCGCAGCGCACCAGTGCTTGCAACTGTCGCAGTGCCTGGGATGTTTTAGATCTCATCTGAAAAATGCTGCGCAGCATGCCAGGCACACGTTGCGCAGCATCGGTTGTGGGCAGCGCGCTGTGGCGTTATCGCGTTGCCACCGATCGCATGCCGGGTGGTTCGTGTATCACCAGCCCATGTGGTGGCCGCCGTTGATGTCCAGATTCGAGCCGGTGATCCAGGCCCCTTCTTCCGCCACCAGGAATGCCACCGCGTAGGCGATTTCCTCCGGTTTGCCGAGGCGTCCGGTGGGGATGTCGGCGATGATCTTGGCGCGAACTTCCTCCGGCACCGCCATGACCATGTCGGTGGCGACGTAGCCGGGCGAGACGGTGTTGACGGTGATGCCGTAGCTGGCATTCTCTCGTGCCAGGGAGATTGTGAATCCATGCATGCCGGCCTTGGCAGCGGCGTAATTGGCCTGGCCGTACTGGCCCTTGAGGCCGTTGATCGAACTGATCTGGATGACCCGGCCCCAGCGCTGCCGACGCATGCCTTCGATCACCGGGCGGGTGACGTTGAACACCGAATTGAGATTGGTGTTGATGACCTCGTGCCACTGCTCTGCGGTCATTTTGTGGAAAGTGGTGTCACGGGTGATGCCGGCGTTGTTGACCAGCACCTCGATCGGGCCGAGTTGGCGCTCGACCTCCTGCACCAGTGCCTGCGCATGCTCGGGCGAGGCGACGTCGCCGGCGATGATGGCAACATCGTGGCCGCGCTCGCGCATGCGTTGTTGCCAGGCCTGTGCCTTGGCCGCGTCGCGATAATTACTGGCGACGCGGTGGCCTTGCGCGGCCAGCCGTTCGCAGATCGCGGTTCCAATTCCGCCGGTACCGCCGGTCACCAGCGCAACGCGTGAAGTCATGAATTTTGCTCCGAAGCAATTGGGGGAAGGGGGCCGCAGCGCGACTGACCTGCGATTCTAGTCAGCCTTTGGGGCGCTGTGGATGCTTAAAGTACATCTGGCGCGTTAAAAACTCCTGCGTCGGCAACTGCGCTGGATCGAACGCGCGTTGCGCCGCCGTCAGCAGTGTCGATACCGAGCCGACGCCGGCCAGTGCCGCTGGGGTCTGCCCCAGCGCCGCCCAGACCAGGCGCAGCGCTGGCAGTGGGTCGGCATCGTCCAGCGGCAGTGCCGCGTCCGATTTGGACAGTTTGCGTCCGTCGGCCCCGAGCAGCAGCGGCAGGTGCAGATAGCGCGGCGTCGGTAGACCCAGTGCCCGTTGCAGCAGGATTTGCCGTGGAGTGGAATCGAGCAGGTCGGCGCCACGCACGACGTCGGTAATGCCTTGCGCGGCATCGTCGACCACCACGGCCAGTTGGTAGGCCCAGCAGCCGTCGGCGCGCAGCAGCACGACGTCGCCGACCTCGGCGTGGACGTCCTGAGTCAGGGTGCCGCGCAGGCCATCGTCGAACGCGACCACGCTGGCTGTGCCGGGTGCGACCCGTAGGCGCAGCGCTGGCTTCGGCCGTGTCTGCGTCGTGACGCAGCGATGATGTACTCCACCCTGCGCGGCCAGGTCGCTGCGACTGCAACTGCAGGCGAACGCTTGCCCGGATCGCAGCAGTTGCTGTAGTACGTCCTGGTAGGCCGCCTCGCGCTCGCTCTGGCGCAGGACCGGTCCGTCGGCTTCCAGCCCGCAGGCGCGCAGGCTGGCGAGCTGGCGCTCGGCGGCGCCGGGGATGCTGCGCGGCCGGTCCACGTCCTCGATGCGCACCAACCATTCGCCGCCGGCATGGCGTGCCAGCAGCCAACTGCCGAAAGCGGCCAGCAGCGAGCCTAGATGCAGCGGGCCGCTGGGCGAGGGCGCGAAACGGCCACGGTAGAGAGACGAGGACATGGATAAGCTGAATCGTCGTGCAGGTAGGTGCTTGAATTCAAGCGGCCCGCACCGCAGATTCGACTCAACGACCTTCACTCTCGCCTTGCGGAGCGCACGCGCACATGTTCAATCGCCTCGTCCTGTTCCTCATCACCAACTTGGCGGTGCTCGTGCTGGCCGGCATTGTCATGGCGGTGTTCGGCATCAACCCGAGCCGGATGGGGGGCTTGTTGGTGATGGCCGCGGTGTTCGGCTTCGGTGGGTCGCTGGTGTCGCTGTTGCTGTCCAAGTTCATGGCCAAGCGCGCCACCGGCGCGCAGGTGATTACTGAGCCACGCAACCAAACCGAGCGTTGGTTACTGCAGACGGTGCGGCGTCAGGCGCAGGCCGCTGGCATCGGCATGCCCGAGGTGGCAGTTTACGATGGCCCGGAAATCAACGCCTTTGCCACGGGCGCCAATCGCAACAATGCGCTGGTGGCGGTGTCCACCGGTTTGCTGCACAACATGACCGAAGACGAGGCCGAAGCGGTGATCGGCCACGAAATCAGCCACATCGCCAATGGCGACATGGTGACGATGGCCTTGCTGCAAGGCGTGCTCAACACCTTCGTGATCGTGCTGGCGCGGGTGGTCGGCGGTGTGCTGGACAGTTATCTCGGGGGTAACCGCGATGACCGTCGTGGTCTGGCGTACTACGCGATCGTGATGGTGCTGGAGTTGGTGTTCGGCCTGTTCGCGACGATGATCGCGATGTGGTTCTCGCGCTACCGCGAGTTTCGCGCCGATGCTGGTGGCGCCAGTCTCGCCGGTCGCGCCAAGATGATCGCGGCGCTGCAGCGGCTGGAGCTCAACCATGGGCAAAGCACGCTGCCGTCGCAGGTTCAGGCGTTCGGGATTGCCGGTGGGTTGGGTCAGGGATTGCGCCGATTGTTCATGAGCCATCCGCCGTTGAGCGAGCGCATCGCTGCTTTGCGCGCTTGGCAGGTCAATGCGACGGTGCGCTGATCGGGGCGTCTTGGCGTTTTCGCAGGCATCGCGTCCCAAGCGAAAGGGTGTCAGTTGAAGTCGAAGTTCATTTCCCCGGTTGCCAAGCCGACGAACTCGCCTTGCATGTAGTTCACGCCGGCATTGAACAGCAGGCTCATCGACGTGGCGTCTGAGACGAATTCGGCGATGGTGCCGATACCAGTCGATTGCGCACGTGCGGTGATCTCATGGATCTTGTCCTGGTGTTCGCGGGTCTGGGTCAGGTCTCTTGTGAATTCGCGGTCGAGTTTCAGGAATGCGGGCTGAAAATGTGCCAGCAACTGGAACGAGTCCAGGCCGGAGCCGAACTGTTCCAGGCCGACCTTGCACCCCAGCGCGGTGGCGTCGGCGAGAAACTGTTGCGCATTACGCAGGTGGGTGAACACTCTGGCCTCCGGTGTCTGCAGCCACAGCCGCTCGCCGGGTACGCCGTGTTTCGCCAGTTCGCGTTGAATCAGTTGCACCATCTGCGCGTCGGCGAATGAATCCGTGGTGATCTTGACCAGCACGCTGGTGGTATGGCCAGCGCGTTGACGCTCGCCGATCACAGTGATCGCGCGGGAGACCACCCAACGGTCGATCTCCGCCATCATGCCGTACTCTGCGGCGATGCCGAGGAAGGTGGCCGGGCTGATCAGTTCATTGTTGAGTTCCAGACGCAAATACGCCCCGTACAGTTCGTGCGGCTCGCCCTGTAGGTTCACCAATGGCTGGTAGTACAGCAGGAAGCCGCCATCGGCCAGTGCTGCGTGCAGATGCTGCACCCAGCGCTGGATGCGCTCTTCTTCCAGACGGTCGGCGGCGCCGGGGTCGAAGATCTTGCAAGCGTTGCCGCCCAGCTCGATGTTGGTTTGCACGTTTTCGCTGGCACGGGTCAGGACCTGGCCGACGCTGGCGATCTTCTCGCCGATCTGCACGCCGCCGATGCTGACCGTCACCGTCGCCGAGCGTTCGCCTACGCTAAGCACCTGACTGGCGTAGGTGTGCAGTAGACGTTGTGCCAGTGCCGATGTGCGCGCGTAGTCGCCTTTGAGCAGAAGTGCAAAATTGTGTTCGCCGAAACGCGCCGCCTGCACGTCGCTGTCGATTGCTGCGGCCAACTGCTTGGCCAGTGCGGCGATCAGGACGTCGGCCGAGTCCAGGCCGATATCGGTTACCAGCCGTTTGTAGTGATCCGGTTCGATGAGCAGAAAGCCGAATTGGCCATCGCCGCGGCCGACTTGGGCGACCGCGTTTTCCAGCGCCAGCATGAAGGTTGGCCGGTTGAGCAGGCCGGTGACCTGATCGCGCTGGCGCAGGCCCTCGACTTCACGCGCCAGTTCCGGGTCGAACTCCTCGCGGCGCCGGAACACCACCTGCACGCAGGCTTCGCCTTCGTAGCTGGCAGTGGCGAACTCCATCGTCGCCGGAAAGCTCTCGCCTTCCAGTGTGCGTGCGTCGACCTGATACTGTGCTGGAGGCGGCTCTCCCTTGCTTAGCGATTTGAGGAGTTGCTTGAAGTCCTCCACGTGCTGCGGAGCGAGCATGTCCAGCAGCGAGATGCCTTCGACCTCGTCGAAAGAGACGAACCCGAACATCTCCAGGTACGCGTCATTGGCACGGATATGCATGCCTTCGTGGATGTAGGCAATCGGATCGCGCGAGGACGCGATCAGTGCGTCGCAGCGCCGTTCGGTCTCGCGCATTTGCGCTTCGATCCGGCGCAACCCGCGGCGTGCCTGCAGATCGGCCCAGGTGGTCCGCACCACCGTCAGCAGTTGCTCCGGACGTTGCCGCAGTGCGATCGCGCGCGCGCCGCTGGAGAGTGCGTCGCTCCAGACGTTCTCGTCGATATGTTCGGTCAGCATGATGACGGGAATGTCCTTGCCGCTGGCTGCCACACGTTGCAGCACCTGTGTCAGCGGGATCGCCTGTGCGTGTGCGCTGAGTACCAGGTCGATCTGCTGTGCGGCGAGCATGGCGTCCAGTTCGTCGGCGTGTTGCGGTCGCGAGGGGCGCACGGCGATGCCGCTATTGCGCAGGCTGCTGACGATCGCCTCGGCATCTTCGCCGCTGTCGTCGACGATCATCAGGCGCAGGGTGGTGTCTTTGCCGTTGTGCATTCGGAACTCCAAGATTGGAATCTTAATACACGAGGGCCGCCGTGGCGTCCATGCGTCAGCTCAGAGAATCTGCATCTCGCCCGGCCGGTACGCTAGCGTTGTCGCCGACGTGCCGATTGAGTCGGTGAGCACATATTCGAGCGGAGTGGCTAAACCGATTCACACATAGCACCTGGGACATCACGCGCAGCCTGAATTGCAGGCGATGCGCCTGCATGAAGGCGTATGTTGTCTTTACTCCTTGGTAAAGTAATCGGTGGCCTTTCACTGCGCCACGCAAGTTGAATCGGCGACCAGGTTGCATGGTGGGCCGCTTTTATCTTGAATTCGTCCTTATCTCGTTTGTGGCGCATGTCAGCCTTCGAGCTTTCCATGCTCCATGGCTGCCAGGTGCCTGGAAAACACTGGACGATTCATGGCTTGCGTCGTGTGTGCCATCGCGTGCACCTGCGTGTGGGCAGTGTGCGCCGGCATCTCCTCCAGCAGGACCGATTCAGACCGCGCTACCGGCGGCGTGGCCCGAGGCCCAGGCCCATTGGAAGTTGTAGCCGCCCAGCCAGCCGCTGACGTCCAGTACCTCGCCGACGAAGTACAGACCGGGAATCTTGCGCGATTCCATCGTTGTCGAGGACACCTCATCGGTATTCACCCCACCCAGGGTGACCTCGGCGGTGCGATAGCCCTCGGTGCCGCTGGCCACTAGCGGCCAAGCGCCGAGTAGTGCGGCCGCGGCGCGCAGTTGCGGTTCGTCCAGTTGGCGGACTGGTTTGTCCGCCAGCCACACCTCGCACAGGCGCTGCGCGAAGCGTCGCGGCAGGGCGTCGCCCAGCACCGTGCGCAGCTCGGCGCCGCCGCGCAGGCGCTTTTGCTCACGCAGCCAGATGGCCGCATCCTGGCCGGGCAGCAGGTTCAGACGCAGGTCGTCGCCCGGCTGCCAGTACGATGAGATCTGCAGAATCGCCGGGCCGCTGATGCCGCGGTGGGTGATCAGCATGAAGTTGCGGAAGCTGGCACCGTTGCAACTGGCCTCCACTGGCAGCGCCAGCCCGGATAGATCGTGCAGGCGTTCGTGGTGCTTGCCGCTGAGGGTGAGGGGTACCAGTCCGGCGCGAGTTGGCAGTACGGCGTGACCGAACTGGCGGGCCAGCGCATAACCGAAGCCGCTGGCGCCCAGGCTGGGGATGGAGAGACCGCCGCTAGCCACGACCAGCGCGGCGGCATGCACCGGGCCATCGTCGGTGTCGAGGTGGAATCCGTCGCTGCCGCGCTCCACCCGGTGCACGCTGCATTGGGTGCGCAGGTTCACCCCGGCCGCGTCGCATTCCTCCACCAACATGCGCACGATTTGCTTGGAGGAGATATCGCAGAACAGCTGGCCCAGTTCCTTCTCGTGGTAGGCGATGCCGTGGCGCTCGACCATCTCGACGAAATCGGCCGGACGATACCGCGCCAGCGCCGACTTGCAGAAATGCGGATTGGCGGAGAGGAAGTTGCCCGGGCCGGTGCCTGTGTTGGTGAAGTTGCAGCGTCCGCCACCGGACATCAGGATCTTCTTGCCGACCTTGTTGGCGTGCTCGATCACCCGCACCCGGCGGCCACGCTGGCCTGCGGTGAGCGCACACATCAGTCCGGCGGCGCCGGCACCGATCACCGCGACATCGATGCGGTTCGGCGCAGGTCGCGCGTTCATGCTGCGGCTTTGCGCACCGTCGGGGTGAACGTGACACTGCCACTGTCGCCCAGCAACTGCACCTCCCCGTCCTGGATGACCACATCGAAGCGCATGCTGCGCTCGATCAGCGCGGCGGCGGCGGCAATTGCATCGGCGGGCAGGTCGATCACCTGCACCGGCTTGAGTTTGAGCAACGCACTGGCGTTCTTGTCCCACCAGATATCCGCTGCGCGACCGCCGTAGTTGACCACGATCACCGCGCGGGCGCGGCCGCATGCCTTACGCAGCCGCGACTCGTCGGGTTGGCCGACCTCGATCCATTGCTCGATCGCGCCGGTGTAGTCCATCCGCCACAGATCCGGCTCGTCGTCGCTGCTCAGGCCCTTGCCGAACAGCAGGCGTTCTTCGGCGTACAGTGTGAAGGCGAGCAACCGTGCCATCAGGCGCTGGTCGGTCTCGGATGGGTGCTGGGCCAGAGTCAGGGAGTGCGCGGCGTAGTAGGCGCGGTCCATGTCGGAGATTTGCAGTTCCGCTTTGCGGAGTGTGGCGGTGAGAGCCATGCGGCGACCGGTGGCGAAGGGCGTCTATGATACTGCGTGGCCGTCGCCGATCCGACGTTTGGTCGCGTTGCAATGCGCTGGGCGCGGCAGTGCGATTTTTTCTGCACATGCTGGCAAGAAGATCGGCTGCTGCATGCCTAACTTTAGAGTTCCGTACAGTTATTACTGTGATTTCTGGCACTTTGTCTACATAAAATTGTCGCTTTTTGACTGCTACCCGCGTACAGTGACCTCACTGTGTTTGCTAGAGTCACCGTGAATCGTGGCTTGGTGCAGTAGATCCGTCAGATCCGCTTCATCGTTCCGCATTACCAACGCCTGCAACTCAGTCTCGGCCCCGATATCCGGTGGCTGCGATTTCTTAATTTATCAATAGTTTCAGGAGTTTGTAATGAACACGCATAATAATACGGGCGTCCGTTGCTTTGGCACGGTGAAGTGGTTCAACGATGCTAAGGGTTTCGGCTTCATCACCCCGGAAGCCGGCAGCCAGTTGAGCGACCTGTTCGTTCACTTCCGCGCGATCCAGGGCACCGGCTTCAAGTCGCTGCAGGAAGGCCAGAAGGTGAGCTTCGTCGCCGTTCAGGGTCAGAAGGGCATGCAGGCCGATCAGGTGCAGGTCGTCTAAGGACGTCCGCTACCGCAAGGTCGCCCAACGCCGGGAGCGCAAGCTTCCGGCGTTTTCGTTTGTGCGTCCGTGCCGTACGCCGCGCAAGCCCGCGGTGGCGGCGCTGGTGACGCGGTGCCCGCGCATGTGGCGCCGGCAACCATGCCGCGCTGGGCTACGATGGCGGTCCGCGTGTTGTCGGAGCCGTTGCCATGATCGCCGTGCATCACCTCAATCAGTCCCGATCACAGCGTGTGTTGTGGTTGTTGGAGGAGCTGGCGCTGCCCTACCGGGTGGTCAAGTACCAGCGCGACCCTCGGACCATGTTGGCCCCGCCCGAACTGCGCGCGATCCATCCGCTGGGCAAGTCGCCGGTGCTGGTGGATGATGGTCATGTGCTCGCCGAATCCGGCGCGATCCTTGACTATCTGGTGGAGCGCTATGACAGCGAGCGCAGACTGTCGCCGCCGCCGCAGCCGCTGGATTCGCCCGAGCGGCTGCGCTACCGCTACTGGATGCACTACGCCGAGGGCTCGGCGATGCCGCCGTTGCTGATGAGCCTGGTGTTCGGGCGGATCCGTTCGGCGAAGATGCCGTTCTTCGCGCGCCCGATCGCCAAGGCGATCGTCGACAAGGCCATGGCTGGATTCGTCGGGCCGCAGTTGAGCCTGCACCTGGATTGGATGGAGCGGGAACTGGCGGGGACCGGCTGGTTCGTCGGTGAGCGCTTCACCGCCGTGGATGTGCAGATGAGTTTCCCGATTCAGGCGGCGGCGGCGCGCATCGGCCTGCACGCGCATCCGAACTTGGCCGGATTCGTGCAGCGGATCGAGCAGCGCCCGGCCTATCAGCGCGCGCTGCAGCAGGGTGGCCCATTCGCCTTGCTCGATGCGGGGGCGGATGGCTGAGCTTGAGTGGGGGGCGCGATCTGCGCCTGAGTCATGCCCGTTCAGGGCTGCGCAGGGCGGGCCGGACAGCGGCGCACGAAGGCGATGCTGTCGGTCATCACCGGCAGCACTGGATCGTCCTTGCGTAGCGCCAGCAACAGGCCCATGTGGCTGACCGCGCTGTAGGTCTTGAGTTCTGCCGGCACGCCAACGCCCTGCAACGCCGCTTGTAGCGACTTGCTGTTGCGAGTTAGTACGGTTTTGTCGGCGTCGCCGTGCAGCAGCAGTGCCGGTGGCTCGTCGCCGTCGACGAACGCCACTGGCTGTGAGCGCCGCTGCTGCGCGGGATCGCGGCCGAAGATCGCGATCAGGTCGGGATCGGTCAGCGGCAGGAAATCGTAGGGGCCAGCGAGCCCGACCAAACCGCACAGTTGCCGTGGCGACAGGCCCTGCGACTGTAGCCAGTGGCTGTCGGTCGCGAGCAGCGCGGCCATCTGCGCGCCGGCGGAGTGGCCCATCACGACCAGTCGTCGTGGATCACCGCCGTACTCGGCGGCATGGCGCTGGCTCCATGCCACCGCAGTGGCGGCGTCGTGCATGAAGCCGTCGAGGCTCACCTGCGGATACTTGCGATAGTCGGGCACGATGGCGACCACGCCTTGCCGCGCCAGGGCTTCTCCTGCCCAGCGGTACTGCTGACGGGTTCCGTGCTTCCAGGTGCCGCCGTGGAAGAACACCACGACTGGCGCGTTCTGTGCCGCTACCGGCCGGTAAACGTCCAACGCCAGGCCGTTGGCGGGGTCGTACACGATTCCGCGCCGCTCGTTCAATCCATGACGCGAGGAGCCTGCATTGAGGCCGGCGAAGAACACGCTGCTGCAGGCCGAGACGAGCAGCGTGGACACTGCGATCAGCAGGTGGCGTGGCCAGCGTAGCTGCAGCGGATGGTTTGACATGGAATGGAGGCCTGAAAAAGACTTTAAGGATGCGTCAGTGGCATGTCATCGCGGAGTGTAAAGCGCCATGAGCGCGCTGCTGTGGTGTAGCCAGAGCATCTCGGCATGCGATTTGAGCTGCGGCTTTCACGCTAGAGCGGGGTTGGCCGTTATTGCGCTGCGCGCTCGACGTTGCCGATCGCGCGTGTTGGTGCGTGGCCTGCGCCCTCGCATCGCGTGTGTGTGTCGTTCGCAACGAACCGGTGTCGCAAGATGCCGGTTTGGCGCTGGCGCTCACTGCCTCTAAGCTGGTGGCATGCCTCCTTTACGCTTTGACAATCGATTCACCGCCGAGCTGCCGGGTGACCCGGACACCAGCCCGCGCCGCCGCGAGGTGCTGAGCGCGTTGTGGTCGCAAGTCGCACCGACGCCAGTGTCGGCGCCGCATCTGTTGGCGTACTCGCGCGAAGTCGCGGCCATGCTCGGCTTGTCGGAGCAGGAGGTGCTGGCACCGCACTTCGCCGCAGTATTTGCCGGCAATGCCTGCGATGCGGGCATGCGACCGTATGCGGCGAATTACGGCGGACACCAGTTCGGGCACTGGGCCGGGCAACTGGGCGATGGCCGTGCGATCGCCCTGGGTGAGGCATTGGGCGAAGACGGACGGCGTTGGGAACTGCAACTCAAGGGCGCTGGGCCAACCCCGTATTCGCGTGGCGCCGACGGACGGGCGGTCCTACGTTCGTCGATCCGCGAATTCCTGTGCAGCGAGGCGATGCATCACCTGGGTGTGCCCACCACGCGCGCGCTGAGCTTGGTCGGCACCGGCGAGACGGTGGTGCGCGACATGTTCTACGACGGCCATCCGCGCCCCGAGCCGGGGGCGGTGGTCTGCCGGGTGGCGCCGTCGTTCGTGCGCTTCGGCAGTTTCGAGCTGCCTGCCGCGCGCGGTGACACACGCTTGCTACGGCGCCTGGCTGACTTTGTCATTGCGCGGGATTTTCCGCACCTGCAGGCCGGCGGCGACCACGGTTATGCCGACTGGTTCGCCGACATCTGCGCGCGCACGGCTCGTATGGTCGCGCACTGGATGCGGGTGGGGTTCGTGCACGGGGTGATGAATACCGACAACATGTCGATTCTGGGGCTGACCCTGGATTATGGTCCCTACGGCTGGATCGACGATTACGACCCGGACTGGACCCCTAACACCACCGATGCAAAGGGACGTCGCTATCGCTTCGGTACCCAGCCGCAGGTGGCGTACTGGAACCTGGGGCGGTTGGCGCAGGCGCTGGTGCCGCTGTTTGACGAGGTGACGCCGTTGCAGGAAGGGCTGGCGCGCTTTAGTGCTGAATACGCGCAAGCCGAGCGCGATACCGTTGCGGCCAAGCTCGGTCTGGCGGAGTGCGAGGACGAGGACTTGACGCTGATGCGCGATTTGCAGGTATTGCTGCGGCAGGCCGAGGTCGATATGACGTTGTGGTTTCGCGGTTTGAGCGCGCAGCCGCTGCAGGCGCGGACACCTGCACAGGCATTGGCGGCGCTGGCCGACGCGTTCTACGACCCGGCACAGTTGGCTGCGCAGGCGCCGATGTTCGAGTCGTGGTTGCAGCGTTACGCGCAACGCCTCGGGCGGGACTCACTGTCGGCATCGACGCGCGCGGCAAAGATGCGTGCAGCCAACCCGCGCTACGTGCTGCGCAACTATCTGGCGCAGCAGGCGATTGATCGTGCGGAGCAGGGGGATATTGCCGGTATCGCCGAACTGCTGGAGGTGATGCGTCATCCATACGAGGACCAGCCTGGACGCGAGGCATTCGCGGCGCGGCGTCCGGATTGGGCGCGGACCCGCGCCGGCTGTTCGATGCTCTCGTGCAGTTCCTGAGTGCGGCTGCGGGCATCGCGGTTTGTCGCAGCAGCATCAGGCAACGAATCGAGGCCGCCAACCGGCGTTAGCGCAGTGACATTGTGGCGTCATCGCCTCGCATGTGCCGGCCCGGCGGACGTCAGAGTGGACTCACCCGGAATCGACGGCCTTTGATCTTGCCTGCTTGCAGTTTGGTCAACGCCTTGCTGGCGTGGGCGCGGGCGATGGCGACATAGGAACGGGTGGGGTGGATCGCGATTTTGCCGATGGCCGCGCCGGACAGGCCAGCGTCGCCGGTCAATGCGCCGAGAATATCGCCCGGCCGCAGCTTATCGGTCTTACCGCCATCGATGCGCAGCGTGACCATCGCCGCTTGCGGTAATTGCGCCGGGCGCGCGGTGGCCAGCGGTGCGCGCGACCAGCGCAGTGGCTGACCCTGTTCGGTTTCCAGTGCCTGCGCGCGCGGCAGTTCGCGCGGTGCCACCAGACTCAGGGCCAGGCCATGCTTGCCGGCGCGCGCGGTGCGGCCGATACGATGGCGGTAGGTCTCGGCGTCGGTCGGCAGTTCGTAGTTGAGCACCGCAGCCAGATCCTCCACGTCCAGCCCGCGCGCAGCCACATCGCTGGCGACCAGCACATTGCAACTGCGGTTGACGAAGCGCACCAACACCTCGTCGCGATCACGTTGCTCCATGTCGCCATGCAGCGCCAACGCCGAGAAGCCGAACTGTTGCAGCGAGCTGGCGACTTCGTCGACTTCCTTGCGGGTATTGCAAAACACCACGCTCGACTCTGGTTCGAAACGCAGCAACAAGCCGGCCACGGCCTTCTGTCGGTAGCTGGGATCGACCTCGAAGAACTGCTGATCGATTTCCGGTGCGCTCTCGGCGCCAGCGACGGTGATCTCCGCCGGATTGCGCAGCAATTCGCGCGCCAGCGCGCGGATTGTCTCGGGGAACGTGGCCGAGAACAGCAGGCTTTGGCGATGTTTGTCGCAGCGGCCAGCGATTTCGCGGATCGGTTCTTCGAAGCCCATGTCGAGCATGCGGTCGGCTTCGTCCAGCACCAGCGTGCGTACCCCGCCCAGGTGCAAGACGCGCTTGCGTGCCAGTTCTTGGATGCGACCGGGTGTGCCCACCACCACTTGCGGATCGTGTGCTTCCAGCGAGGCCAGTTGCGGTGCCAACGGCATGCCGCCGGTCAGTACCACCAGTTTCATGTTGGGAATGCCGGTGGCCAGCTTGCGCACCTGCTTGCCGACCTGGTCGGCCAGTTCGCGGGTCGGACACAGGACCAGCGCCTGCGCGCGGACCAGGGCTGGATCGAGTTTGTGCAGTAGACCCAGGCCGAAGGCCGCCGTCTTGCCGCTACCGGTGGGCGCCTGCACGATGACGTCGTGGCCGGCGAGGATCGGTGGCAGGCTCTGCGCCTGCACCGGCGTCATCGTGGTGTAGCCCAATGCGTCGATGCCGGGCGCCAGCGCGGGTGAGAGGGACAAGATGTCGAAATCGGTCATACGCCATTTTAAGCGCAATGCAGGCAAAACACCGGGATGCGACAACGTGCGCGCATCGCGGCCCTGGCGGATCGATCTCTGGAACCTGTGTGCGATGGCTTGCTTATGGGGTGCAGGTACGGTTCGCAGCAGGTGTGGCACTGCTGTCTCGATGCGCCGGACCGTCATCCGCGGTGCTGCGCGCGGGGCTCGCAGAGACAGGGCCAGATCGTTGCTCGTCGATGCGCGCAGCTTGCTGCGTATTCGGTGCGGGACACCTCGAAGTACAATGGCGCAATGCCTCTTATCACTCTGCAAAACCTCGACTACAGCGTCGGCGGCCCACTGTTGCTGGAAAAGACCGCCCTGACGATCGAGCCGGGCGAGCGCATCGCCCTGATCGGCCGCAACGGCGCCGGCAAATCCACCTTGATGAAGCTGATCGCCGGGGAGTTGAAGCCTGACGACGGCGAGATCCGCGTGCAGCAGGGTGTGCGCATCGCGCGGCTGGAGCAGGAGGTGCCGCATGGCGCAGCCGGCAGTGTGTTCGACGTGGTGGCCGATGGTCTGGGCGAATTGGGCCACTGGCTCGCCGAGTTTCACCGCCTGAGTCATGCGCAGGACTTCGACGGTGAGGCGCTGGGTGCGGTGCAATCCAAGATCGACGGCGCCAATGGCTGGGCGCTGGATCGGCGCGTCGAGGAAACCCTGACCCGGCTGGAACTGGACGGCGAGGCCGCGTTCGCGCGCCTGTCCGGAGGCATGAAGCGGCGCGTGCTGCTGGCGCGTGCGCTGGTGTCGGCGCCGGATCTGTTGCTGCTTGACGAGCCGACCAACCATCTCGACATCGAGGCCATCGACTGGCTGGAAGGTTTCCTGAAAAGCTGGAGTGGCAGCGTGGTGTTCGTCACCCACGACCGGCGCTTTCTGCGTGCGCTGGCCACGCGCATCGTCGAGATCGACCGTGGTCAGGTCAGCAGTTGGCCCGGTGATTGGGCCAACTACATGCGCCGTCGCGAGGAGCGACTCAACGCGCAGGCGCAGGAGAACGCGCGTTTCGACAAGCTGCTGGCGCAGGAAGAAGTGTGGATCCGGCAGGGCATCAAGGCCCGCCGGACCCGTGACGAAGGCCGCGTGCGCCGGTTGGAGGCGATGCGCCGCGAGCGCACTCAGCGTCGTGAACTGGGCGGCAATGTGCGCATGGAGGCCGCGCAGGGCGACTCATCCGGCAAGAAGGTGATCGAGGCCAAGGCACTGCACTTCGCCTTCGGCGCGCGCGGCATGGTGCGCGATTTTTCCACGACGATTCTGCGTGGCGACCGGATCGGCCTGATCGGCCCCAACGGCAGCGGCAAGACCACGCTACTGAAGCTGCTGCTGGGCGAGCTGACACCGGACAGCGGCGAGGTGTGTGCCGGGACCAATCTGCAGGTGGCCTATTTCGATCAGTACCGCGCGACCTTGCGCGAGGACTGGACTGCGATCGAGAACGTGGCCGAGGGGCGCGACTTCATCGAGATCAACGGCAAGCGCAAGCATGTGCACGGTTATTTGCAGGATTTCCTGTTCACCCCGGAACGCGCACGCGCGCCGATCACTCGCCTCTCCGGTGGCGAGCGTAACCGATTGTTGCTGGCACGGCTGTTCGCGCAACCCTCCAATTTGCTGGTGATGGACGAACCGACCAACGATCTGGACGTGGAAACGCTGGAGTTGCTGGAAGAGTTGCTCGGTGAATACACCGGAACGTTGTTGTTGGTCAGCCACGACCGCGACTTCATCGACAACGTCGTGACCTCCACCATGGTCATGGAAGGCGATGGGCACATTGGCGAGTACGTCGGCGGCTACAGCGATTGGGTGCGCCAGCGTGCCGCGCCGCCGGCCAGCGCGATGGCGGTTGCCAAGGCCTCGGCCACTGCGGTGGCCACTGCCGCTGTGCCTGCCGCGACAGTGGTGGCCGCTCCTGCCAAGCGCAAGCTCAGTTACAAGGATGCGCGCGAACTGGAACAACTGCCGGCGCGGATCGAAGCATTGGAACAGCAGGTCGCCACACTGACCGAGGCGATGACCGATCCCGCGTTCTACCAGTGTGATGCCGCTGCAGTGACCGCCCACACCCAACTGTTGGCGCAGGCACAGGCGGAACTTGATGCGGCGTATGGGCGGTGGAGCGCGTTGGATGGGTAAAGCCCGGATCGACGCTGATAGCTTGAACCGGGAAGGGCAATCGCAACGGTGTGGTGTTGCCCTGCGCCCATGCCCATCGTCGCATCGGATGCGACGTTCGCGCTGCTGGAAAGCAACCATGACGCTGGGTCTTGTCCTTGCCGATCACCGGTCTTGCGTCCTATGGAGCCTGCGTATCCCCCAAGAAGGCAACGAAACTGACGCCCTGCCGCGCCCATTCTTTGGCCGCCTCGTCGAGTGTCTCAAGTAGCACGCCGAATTCTTCGTGAGCCAGCGACTGCAGCGTGCCAGCATCTTCCAGCAGTAGCGCGTAGCCGACCGTCGCCGGCAGCCAGGAGAGGTCGCGCAGGCCTTTTTTCATTGCATCCCAGTTGCGCCCGAAGCCATTGGGAAAGTCCAGCTGCGCGGCGATCCGCATCAGCAGCATCGCCTTGCCGGTGCAGCCGTGCAGGTCGATCCTGCACAGTCGTAGGCCAGCGCCACGGGCGAGCGCGGCGACGCTGTCCAGGTCGCGGTTGCCGACGCGGTAGACGCCGGAACTGGCCGGCTCGGCCAGGTTCAATGCGAAAGGCAGGCCAGTCATTGCGTTTGCCCGCTCACAGGTACCTGAACGTTGCGAAAGCTGGCGTTGTGGTCATCGCTGTAATACCAGGTTTCCGGTGGATCGCCGCCGGTGACGATCCAGCGTGTGCCACGGTCCGATGGGTTCGCAGTGTCAACCGTGTACGCGCGGTAATAACCGGGTGGGCGCGCTGGCAGCCGCTTGTCGCGGTTACCGAACACGCTGCCATCCTGGCGGTGCGCAAATGGCCCGCCGTGCTGGATTAGCGCGATGGTGGCGCGGGCTTCCGCTGGCAGAAATGCCGGCCAGGCCGGCGTGGCCGCAGGCGTTGTGCTGGGCAGACTGCCTGGGGCGGCATACGGCGTTTGCGCCGCAGCGCCGAGCGCAGGCGCGAACTGCGGATGCGGCGGTTGCTGCACTGCGCGGATACCCCACAGTCCGCCGATCAGCAACACGAGTGCGGCAATCAACAGCACGGGTTTGCGCATGGGGACTCCTGCAGGAACGGCGATTGCGCCGCGCGACCGAGGCGATTGGCACAGTATGGGAGACGCTGCCTGTTCGGCCTCTAAACGTTGCCATTTGCATTGGTCCTGCGCGCGTTTCACGCCCGTGAGGACGCGGCCAAGACCAACGCCGCAAGCCAGCAAACAACCCAGCAGGTTGCGATCCACATGCCCGAGGCGTCAGTGGCTGGGGCATGGTGGCCGTCGCTGCGCACGGCAGACGGACTGGCAGTATGGCGCGTCGTCGGCAGGAAAGGGTGTTGCTCTCCTCGCAGTCTTGGTAAGGTCGTCAGCTGTCCTTACCATTGTTCACGCAACGCTTGTCTTTTCGACAGCGAACGTTTAGGAGAATCGCATGGCCTACACCCTTCCCAAGCTGCCCTACGCCTACGACGCGCTGGAGCCGCATATCGATGCGCAGACGATGGAGATCCATCACTCCAAGCATCACAACACCTACATCGTCAATGCCAACGCCGCGTTGGAGGGTACCGAGTACGCCGACCTTCCGGTGGAGGTGTTGCTGTCCAAGTTCAAATCGTTACCGGAGAATCTGCAGGGGCCGGTGCGCAACAACTGTGGTGGCCATGCCAACCACTCGCTGTTCTGGACGGTGATGGCGCCCAATGCGGGCGGTACCCCGATCGGTGACGTCGCCAAGGCCATCGAGCGCGAGCTTGGCGGTTTCGAGAAGTTCAAAGAAGCCTTCATCAAGGCGGCGCTGACCCGTTTCGGCAGTGGTTGGGCTTGGCTGAGCGTCACCCCGAACAAGACGCTGGTGGTCGAGAGCACCGCCAACCAGGACAGCCCACTGTTCGAGGGCAATACGCCGATCCTGGGGCTGGACGTGTGGGAACACGCGTATTACCTGAATTATCAGAATCGTCGTGCGGATTACATCGGCGCGTTCTTCAATGTCATCGACTGGAAAGAAGTGGAACGTCGTTACCACGCCGCAATCGGCTGATCGCGCGCTATCAGCGCTAAGCGAAGAGCGAGGCCGGGTTTTCCCGGCCTTTCTTTTTTAGGGGATCTACTGCTGCTGCCCGGGCCAGGCAGAGGCACTGGCGGCGCGATTGGCATTCACGGCAGTTGCGGCAGTGATTGCATTGGCTCTGGCATCTGATCCAGTGGTTGCAGTGCTATCAGCAGGCCGCCAGGAGCGGTCCCGTGCGCAATAGCGGGCTGACCCGCAAACAGGCGTGCGCTGCGTAATGGCAGGAAATGGCCGCGTTCGAAGAACACATGGTCGGCCACTGCCGCACTGCCGAGCACGCGCGGTGGCAGGCTGTTGCGCGGGACCGCATTGCGAGCGCACGTGGCGCCATCGTCGAAGCGGGTGGCCAGTGGCGTCAGTTCCGGTGCGCGCGCGGTGGCAAAGAACCCGCCGGCGAGCAACGAGGGGATGCCCTCGGCGGTCGCTTGGATCCAAGCCATCAGGTCGTCTGCCTGTTCGCGGCGATTGGCGCTGCCGTTGCGCGTGGCATGCAAACGGGTGAAATACAGGTTCACCGCTTGTCCATGCAGTTTCACCCGCACCAGTCCAGCCACGCTGTAGTCCTCGGATGGATACAGTAAGGTCTGTGCTTCTTCCAATACCGGCAGGCGGGTCAGTAGTGCATTGCCGCGACGCTGCGACCTGCTTGGCGGGTCGGGGCTGATGAAGTGGCAGTGGTAGCCCAGTCGCGCCGCCAGCCACTGTGCCTGGTTCGGCATGTCGGGGGTTTGCAATACTTCCTGCAAGGCGATGGCATCGGGATGCAGGCGCTGTAGCGCTTCGACGAGGCGCTCGCCGTGGGCAGGCCAAGCGCCGCGTTCCTGCGCAAGATTGAGCGTGACAATCGTGAGTGCAGCCCCCGCTGCGCCAGGCATCGCCGGTGCCGCCGATGGGAGCGCCCGCGCATGCATCGCCACGGCCAGTAGCAGCCAGCCGGCGCGATGCCATGGAGAAACGAGTCTGCTCATTGGCTCCATGTTAGGACGCGTGTCTTCAGCGTTGCGTGTAGGGCGCCAGACGATGCCGCCTCTAGCGATGCGAGCCGCACGCCATCATCGTGCCCGCCCCTGACACAGGTGCTGCCGGAATTTCCGGGTCTGTCAGGGGGGCAGTCCTCTTTCTTGCAACCGCAGTGACGCGCTGGCCTCGGCCTGTGTCGCCGAACGTCCCAGCATGAATTCGTAAGTGCCGGCGGCGATGTGCCAGTGGCGTTTCGCCGGGTCGTAGTCGGCCAGGGTCTTGGGCTCGGCGACGATGCTGATGTGGCGGCTTTCGCCTGGCTTGAGCATGACCTTTTCCCAGCCGATCAGGCGAATCGGCGTAGGGTGCCCTGGCGGCAGGCGTAGATACAGTTGGGCGACATCGGCGCCTTCGCGCGTGCCGGTATTGCGCACCTCGACGCTGGCGACGACATTGGCCCCGTTCATCCGCACGCTGAAGCCGGTATAGGCGAATTGCGTGTAAGACAGGCCGTAGCCAAACGGATACAGCGGTTCCAGGCCGCGCGCGGCGAACCAGCGATAGCCGACGTTGGCGCCTTCGATGCTGTAATCGACGTTGCGGCCGGCCGGTTGCGCCGGCGTGAGGCCCAGCCCGGGAATCGAGGGGCGTGGCAGTTGTGCCACGTCGCGTAGCCAGGTGACCGGCAGGCGGCCGGACGGATTGACCTCGCCCAGCAGCAGGCGCGCCAGTCCTTCGCCGCCGCGGATGCCGGGGTACCAGGCTTGAAGTACCGCGGGTACCTGTTGCAGCCACGGCATTGCCACTGGGCCGTTGGTCTCCAGGACCACGATTGTGCGCGGATTGGCCTTGGCCATCGCGGCGATCAGCGCATCCTGTTGGCCGGGCAGGTGGATGTCGGGCAGGTCTACCGATTCCGCCGCCCACTGCGTGGCGAATACGATCACCGCCTGGGCACTGTGCGCGAGCTTGGCCGCAGCGGTCGGATCATCGCCGCTGGCGTAGTCGATCTGCGCCTTTGGTAGTGCCTTGCGCAGCGCCTGCAGCGGCGAGGAGGGGTGGAACATCACCGGGCCGGGCCATGTGGTCGGGGCGATACCCGGTACCGCATTGCCGCCGTTGACGGTGAAGCCGACCATCGATGAACCGCCACCGCCGATCACGCCCTTGTCGGCATGTCCGCCGATCACCGCGATGCGGCGCACGGTACGTGGTAGCGGCAGCGTCTGCTGCTCGTTGCGCAGCAGCACCGTGCCTTCCTCGATCAGGCGTTGCGCGGCCAGCCCGCCAGCGGCATCGTCGATCGGTTGGTGTTGCGGCGGGTGGTCGTAGCTGCCGGTGGCGATGAAGGCGCGCAGGATCCGCCGCACCATGTCGTCCAGGCGTGTCTGCGGCACGCTGCCGGCGGTCACGGCCATGCGCAGCGGTTGGTCGAAGAACACTTGTTTGTCGAACGCTTCTCCAGCCGACTCTTGATCCAGGCCGGCCAGCGCCGCCTTGGCGCCGCTATGCACAGCGCCCCAATCGGACATCACGTAGCCGGGGAATTTCCATTCCTGTTTCAGTACATTGTTGAGCAGATAGTCGTGCTCGCAGGCGTACACGCCGTTGATGCGGTTGTACGCACACATCACCGCCTGTGGCGCGCCGATCTTCAGCGCCAGCTCGAAGGCCAGTAGATCCGATTCGTGCATGGCCTGTTCGCCGATATCGGCGCTGTGGCTATCGCGCCCGGTTTCCAGGTCGTTGAGCGCGAAATGCTTCATGGTCGAGACCACATGCTGGCTTTGCACGCCGCGGATCAATTCGCCGACCATGACGCCGGCCAATAACGGATCTTCGCCGGCGTACTCGAAGTTGCGACCGTTGCGTGGATCGCGCTGTAGGTTGACGCTGCCGGCCAGCAGCACGTTGAAGCCTTGCTGCCAGGCTTCGCGTCCCATGGTGACGCCGCCGGCGTGGGCCAGTTCGCGATTCCAGGTGGAGGTCGTGGCGAGCGTGGAGGGCAATGCCGTGGCATGGTCGCCAGGGCGGATGTTGCCCGGGTTGGTCACGCCGACGCCGGCATCGGCCAGTTGCTGCGCATGGATGCCCAGACGCTCAATCGCCGGTACGTAGCCGGCCGAGCCGATCGCGCCAGCGGGAGGCTTACTGCCGTCCTTGCTCAGGCCGAAGTAGCTGCGCACCATCTGGAATTTTTCGTCCTGGGTCATGGCCTGCACCAGCAGCGCGGCGCGACGGTCTGGTGCCAGGCTGCGGTCGGTCCACGGATGCTGTGCATCGACGTTGGTGTTCGGGAGCAGGCGCAATGTGTTGAGCTGCGCGAGGTCGTCCGAAGTCCAGGCGCCATGACGGTCGGCTGTCTGCAGCAAACTGCGGCTGGCGACCGGGGCAAAGCGCTCGCGCTGGAACAATAGCCTGGAGACGGACTTGGACCGTGAGAGTTTTGAATTCAGCGCGTTGCCGGGACGGCGATTGTCGCGCCCGTCAAGGCCGGCGTCGTTGTCGTCGAAATCGCGGAGAAGCGTGGTCAGTTCCGCTGCGTCGGCGTTGGTATTTAAATCGCCGGCCAGCAGTGATGGTGCGCCGTCGGCGCTGCGCGCGATCCAGGCAAGCACATTTTGTAACTGGTGTTGGGCATGGGGGCCGTCAGCGTGGTTTGAGTGGTAGAGATTCACTACACGAGTGCCCACTTCCAGACGCAGGCGCGTGGCGTTGCTGTCGTCATCGCGTGGGTTCAGGCGAATCTGTTCGCGCGACAGGACTGGGTGTCGGGTCAGTAGCACATGACCGTGGCGCCGGGTTGCACTGGGCGAATCGATGCTGGCGATGTCCCACGGCTCGCCGAGTTGCGCGGCGAGCCACTGTGCTTGATTCGACAGGGCCTCGTCCTGCGGCTGGTCTTCCAGAACGATGGCGTCCGGCCGCAGCGTGCGCAGCGTATCGGCGATTTGGTCGCGGTGCTGCAGCCAATCTTGTTGATGCTCAGACAGGTTCAGCGTGACCACGCGCAGCGTCGGGGTATCCGTGGCTGCGGTTGGTATTTGTGCGGCAAGGACCGGCCAGGCGAGTGCGAGGCAAAGCAATGCGACGGATGCTTTCATAGCGGGTCTGCAGCCTTTCTCTGGTAGGTCGAGGAATGTAGCATTGGTGTCATCTCACGGTCTTGGGACTGGGGGCGGTGTTGCTCGGGCGGCGCATCCTCGCCAATCATGATCGGAGATAGCCGAAAACGCTTGTACGGGGAACTGTGGCAACGATAGAAAATTGCAGCCGAGCCTGCGTCTGCCTGGCGAAGGAGGTGTCGTGCCCAAGCGTTGCCCTAAACCCCGTTTTTAGCACCGGGTTCTGGGCGAACATCTATCGCGCCATGTCCTGCCGCAGAATCGTTTTCTATGTATTTGGTGTGCTCGAACGTGCGGTTGAACTCACCCGATTGTAATGAAGAGTCCGCCGCTTGCAGTTCCAGTCGCGCTATCAGGAGCAGCGTCTTGGGCTCGGCGATTGGCAGGGACTGCCCGCCAGTGCCGACGATGCACGTTCGTATGCCTGGCGAAGCTGGCGTCGTCGGCGCGGAATGTCTCTGCGGGCAATGTCGTCCAATGCGCAGGGGACGCAAGCCGATGCCGTGTTGGCGCAGTTTGGTTTCGACCAGGGGGGCTTGCGATCTCGCCGGCCTGGTTGTGCTGCATGACCGCATCGCCGGTGGTGATGCGGTCAGTCAGTGGCGGATGATCTTGGCGCCTTGTCGACATTGGCCCCATCATGCGTGTCTCTAATTCCGGGACGGGTGGTGCTGATGCTGCTGTTCAATGCGTGGGTCCTCGCGCATATCGGCCGCTGCGGGCTTGGCGAGACTGCCTTCCTGATGTTATTGGTCGTCACGTTGGCTGCCGCCTGCCTGTTCGGGCTATCCCTGCGCCACGAGCGCATGGTTGATCATTACTTTCCCATCTGAGATTTCGCATGTCCTCCATTCCCCCCATCAATCTGATTCTCATCGTCCTCACCGTGCTGGTGTCATGGGGGGCGTTCAACAATCGCAGGCTGCTCGATAGGCTGATCCTGTGGCCGCCAGCGATCGACCGTCACAAGCAATACGATCGATTGGTGACCTATGGCTTCATCCACGCCGATTTCCCGCACTTGCTGTTCAACATGGTCACGCTGTACTTCTTCGGCGGTCCTGTTGAAGTGCTGATGGAACGTCTGACCGGCAACACGCTGGTGTACCCGCTGTTTTACCTTGGAGCGCTGCTGGTCTCGATTCTGCCGAGTTACCTGAAGAATCGGAAAAATCCGAACTTCATGAGCCTGGGAGCTTCCGGCGCGGTGTCTGCAGTGCTGTTCGCTTTCATCCTGATAGCGCCGTGGACAGGGATCTTCTTTTTCTTCATCCCGATCCCGATCCCGGCGATCATCTACGCGGTGTTCTACGTCGCCTATAGCATCTGGATGGATCGCCGCGGCGGCGATAATGTCAATCACAGCGCGCATCTGGCCGGCGCGGGGTTCGGTGTGATGTTTTTGGTGATTATGCAGCCAGCGGTGCTGCAGCATTTTCTACGTGAGTTGGCAAGCCCGCGCTTTGGTCCCGGCTGAGTTCCACCAGCCGCAGCGCGTGCTGCGGCTGCTCAGGGTACAGTGGGGTTGTTTCGTTGTGCCCGCGACGAGGCAAGATTGGCTGACCACGCACGCTGGGCATGCTTGAAGTTCAAGCGATTTGCTGGCCGCGTAGCTGCGCCTTGGCGCTACCGACGGAAGCATTTTCGTAGGTGCACCGCAGGCGCTCGTAGATCTCGTCGCTGAGTTGCTTGAACCTTCCGCCTTGCATGTCGCTATTGAGTGCGAGTTGGAACATCTCTTCTAACAGGGCGGCATCTGGGTTGCCTTGCTGGTATCTGTTCTCGCTCATGACGCCTTGCCCTTGTTGGATCGTATCGTAATGGGATAAGCAACTCCCATGCCAGGACTTTGCCTTTCCTGAAGATAGCGGCGAGCGATGGCGCGACTTGAGTGCGTTTTAGCGCACGATTTGCTTCACATCACAGTGGCGAGTGGATGTGGACACTGTGCTCCCACAGCACTTCCCCCTTCGATCTTCATGGCTGCTTCCATCGCGCACGAGCCGCAACAGCGCCGATTCATTCTGCAACTAGACGGTCACAATGCCGAACTCGACTACGTGCTGGAGAGTGGGCGCATGGTGATCGTCCACACCTGCGTGCCGAACGCGATCGGTGGCCGTGGCCTCGGCGCACAGTTGGTGGCGGCGGCCTTGGAATATGCAAAGTCGCAAGGAATGAAGGTCGTGCCGTCCTGTTCGTATGCTGCGGTTTTCATTCAACGCCACCCGCAATATGCCGTGCTGCTCAGCTGAGCGCGCAAGGCGCTGCAACCGCACGATATGCGTCATCGCACAGACACACAGCAGAACACGGGAAGGTCGACGTGAGACAGGGCATGCAAATCAGACGTAACCGGCAAGTGGCATGTGCAGTGTTCGCACTGGCAGCGACATTGTCAGCGCCCGGGTGTAAGCGCGAGCAGACGACTGTCGTGCCCAGCGTGACGCCAACGCTCTCAGTGAGCCAGGCCGATGTGCCGGCTGCACCAACCCATGCCGCACCGTTGGAGTTGAAGGACATCGTCGAGCACAACCCAAACTATGTGATTGGGATGACTTTCCCTGCGGCAATCAACCACTATCCGGGTCTGGCCGAGGCAGCCAATCGCTATGCGCAGCGTGCACGCGGCGAGTTGATGCAGGCGGTCGAAGGCATCGGTCACGACCGTGCGCGGACACCTTACGAATTATCCCTGCAGTTCGATGTGCTACTGGAACGGCCTGATCTGGTCGCCTTGGCGGCCGATGGTAGTCGCTATACCGGTGGCCCGCATGGCGAGCCACTGCTTGCGCGGTTTGTATGGTTGCCGCAGCGGCAGCGCATGTTGACCGCCGAGGAATTGATCCCAGATGCCGATCATTGGAAGGATGTAGCGACTTACGTTGCCGCGCACCTGCGCCATGCGATGCGCGCGCGCGGCCATGCCGCGCAGTTGACGCCAGACGATCGCGACCAGCAGGTGCTCAATGCCGACAAGATGATCGCCGAGGGTACCACGCCGCAGGCCCGCAACTTCAGTCAGTTCCAGCCGCTGGTCGATGCGAGAGGGAAAATCACCGCGGTGCGCTTTGTGTTTCCTTCGTACCAGGTGGGGGCGTATTCAGATGGCACGCAAATAGTCGACGTGCCGGCCAGTGTGTTGCGCGCTCTGGTTGCGCCCCAATATGCGGGCTTGTTTGTTGCCTAGCCTCCCTTGCAAGGCGAATCGGCAGCCTGTGGCGGGTTCCTGTGTGCGCCGCCTTGCCTTGTGGCAGGAGGGCGTAACGTGTAACCGCGCATGGCGACGTTTCCACTTTACTCTGCATCAGTCACACTGAGCAGCATTGTTGTCTTCGCCTCCCCCATTCTTCACCTGCGATCCCCTTCCCTATGAGCAGTTTCGAGCAGATCGAGCGATGTGTGGTCTACACATGTGAGCGCTACCATGGATTTCCACGCTCTCCGGCGGTGCTGATCCGGTTGGTCAAGCATCTGTACAAGCGCGTCCACACCAACGCATCCGTGGCGCTTAAGGATTACGGCATCAGTCCGCCGGAGTACGAAATCCTGATGATGCTGTACGGTACCCCCGGGCACTGCATGACTCCCACCGAGGTCGCCGAGGCCGTCAGTGAGAAACCGGCCAACATCACCCGCCTGACCGATAGCCTGTGTAGCAAGGGTTTGCTGTTGCGCATGGCCAGTCATGAAGACCGCCGCAAGGTCGCAATGACCATGCAGCCGGCCGGTATCGCCTTGATCGAAAGGCTGTTGCCGGATGTATGCGAGTTTCTATACGCCGAAACCGAAGGGTTGAATGTCGACGAACAGCAGCAACTGGAGCATTTGCTGAAAAAGATGTTGAGCGGTGTCGACTCTCACGCTAAGGTCATCTAGCGGCAGCCGCGCGTGCGGTTCACTATGACAGAGCTTGGCCTGCACTCACCGGGTACCCACAGTTTCCGCATTTGCACCAGGGCCTTGTGCTCTGTCGTCAAACCTTGGTATCGACCAGTGCGGGCGTCGCCGTGTTGCATCGCGGTGCCGCTGCGCGTCTGATCGGCTTCAGGTGCTGATGCTGTTTGGCGTGCGTTTTCATTCGTCAAGATGCGTGTTGGCATGCCTGCATCGAGCATTGCGGCGAGGCATGCCTGTAGTTGCAAGCTCTGGCGTGTGATGAGGCGGCGTGGCGCATGCCGGGCGGGTGAATACGGCCTGTCTGCATCTATATTGCTGTTGATGTGGCGTTGCTTTTGATTCGTATATAAGGGATCACGCCACTGATCCCCTGTGGCGGAACGAGGAGAACACAATGAACGGCAAGACCAAGACTCTGATGACGAGCGCGGTGCTGGTGGCGATGGTGGCGATGGCGCCGACTGCTGGTGCGCAGGCACTGGGTGGCGCCGGCGGCTTGGGCGGTGCGGTGAACGGCACGCTGGGCGGTCAGGCAGCGGGGAATCTGGGCGCTAACGCGACAGGTGCAGGCCGACTGGATGCGGGTGCTCCGCTGGAGCATGCGCGTGACGGCATCGAACAAACCTCGCGGCATGTACGGGCGGGCGCGGCGCACGGTGCGGCGGCGGCACGCAAGACGACAAGCGGTGCGATGAACGAGGCCGAGGGCGCGCTTGATACTGCTGCCGGCGCAGCCAAGTCCAGTGCGGCCAAGTCCGGTGCGGCGCTGTCTGCCGCAGGCGACGCTGCTGGAGGTGTAGAGGGCGCAGCGGCCGCGAGCGGTAACACACACGGTCATGCTAAGGGGAGTGCGTCGCATCGCGGGACCATGGGCGCTGCAGCCGGTGGTGCCGTGTCGGCTTCGGGTCAGGCGGGCGCGGAGGGCGGGCAGGCGAGTGGCTCGGCTTCACTCGGCGCCGATGCCGGTGCCTCGGCCGATGGCAAGTAAGCTGATCGGTGCGTCTTGGCATCGTCCTTTGCGGCGTGCCTGAGGTAAATCGGTTGGTCACGACGCCCGGCTGGTCCGGGCGTCGTGCTGTCCGTGCGAGCGTTTTGCTTGTCCCGATCCTGTTGCAGTGAGTTTGCCCCGTGCAAGTGAATATGCCGCTCGCTGGTCTGCGCGTGGCCGGGCACGGCGGCGGCGCGATGTCAGGCTCGGTCTCGCGCCATTGCCGAGAAGCGAGGTTCATGGAGATGCAGACCACTGCTTATGCCTTCACTGCGACGACCCTGGACGGCCGTGTGCAGTCGCTGGTCGATTACGCAGGCAAGGTGCTGCTGATCGTCAATGTCGCATCCAAATGCGGCTTCACTCCGCAATATGCTGGTTTGCAGGCGCTGTGGGAGCGATATCGTGAGCGTGGCCTGGTGGTGCTCGGTTTTCCGTGCGACCAGTTTGGTCATCAAGAACCTGGTGACGCCGAGCAGATCGGGCAATTCTGTTCGCTGAATTATGGCGTGGATTTCCCGATGTTCGCCAAGGTGCAGGTCAACGGCGAGAAAGCGCATCCGTTATGGTGTTGGCTCAAGCAGCAACAGCCGGGGGCGTTCGGGATCGCGGCGATCAAATGGAATTTCAGCAAGTTTCTGCTTGATCGCAACGGTCAGGTGCTGGCGCGCTATGCGCCCACCACCAAGCCCGAAGCGCTGGCCGTACAGATCGAGCGCGCGTTGGGTTGAGCGCGGCGATGCCTGCTTTGGTCGTGCGTCCTGATGACGGATAAAGCTCCCGGCCGCACTATTTTTCGACGAAAGCGCGCTCGAACACGTAATGGCCAAGTGCGCCGATGCGCGGGGAAGCGACGAAGCCGCGCGCATCCAGGCTTTGGCGTAGATCCGCCAGCATTTGTGGGCTGCCGCAAATCATCGCGCGGTCATGCTCCGGATCCAGCGGTGGCAGACCCAGCGTGCGCTGCATCGCGCCGTTGACGATCAACTCGGTGAGGCGGCCATGATTGCAGAACGCCTCGCGGGTCACCGCCGGGTAGTACAGCAGTTTCTCGCGGATGGTTTCGCCGAGGAATTCGTGCTGCGGCAGTTCCTTCTCGACATAGTCGCGATAAGCCAGATCCTTCTCCAAGCGCACGCCGTGAGCGAGGATCACTTTGTCGAAGCGCTCGTAGGTTTCCGGATCCTTGATCACCGACAGCCATGGCGCCAAGCCGGTACCGGTGCCCAGTAGGTACAGATGCCGGCCTGGGTGCAGGTCGCTGATCAGCAGCGTGCCGGTGGGTTTCTTGCCGACCAGCACCGAATCGCCGGGCTTGATGTGTTGCAGGCGCGAGGTCAGTGGGCCGTTCGGCACCTTGATGCTGAAGAACTCGAGCGCGCGTTGGGTTGAGCGCGGCGATGCCTGCTTTGGTCGTGCGTCCTGATGACGGATAAAGCTCCCGGCCGCACTATTTTTCGACGAAAGCGCGCTCGAACACGTAATGGCCAAGTGCGCCGATGCGCGGGGAAGCGACGAAGCCGCGCGCATCCAGGCTTTGGCGTAGATCCGCCAGCATTTGTGGGCTGCCGCAAATCATCGCGCGGTCATGCTCCGGATCCAGCGGTGGCAGACCCAGCGTGCGCTGCATCGCGCCGTTGACGATCAACTCGGTGAGGCGGCCATGATTGCAGAACGCCTCGCGGGTCACCGCCGGGTAGTACAGCAGTTTCTCGCGGATGGTTTCGCCGAGGAATTCGTGCTGCGGCAGTTCCTTCTCGACATAGTCGCGATAAGCCAGATCCTTCTCCAAGCGCACGCCGTGAGCGAGGATCACTTTGTCGAAGCGCTCGTAGGTTTCCGGATCCTTGATCACCGACAGCCATGGCGCCAAGCCGGTACCGGTGCCCAGTAGGTACAGATGCCGGCCTGGGTGCAGGTCGCTGATCAGCAGCGTGCCGGTGGGTTTCTTGCCGACCAGCACCGAATCGCCGGGCTTGATGTGTTGCAGGCGCGAGGTCAGTGGGCCGTTCGGCACCTTGATGCTGAAGAACTCCAGCTGCTCCTCCCAGTTGGCGCTGGCGATGGAGTAGGCGCGTAGCAGCGGCCGTGTCTCCGTCTCCAGTCCGATCATCACGAACTGGCCGTTTTCGAAACGAAAGCCGTCGTTGCGGGTGGTGGTGAAGCTGAAGTAGTCGTCGGTCCAGTGACGGACATCGAGCACCGTTTCGGGGCCAAAAGCGGAGGACATGCCGTTGATCGTAATGGGGAAGGAGCGGAGATTATTCTATCCCATGGTTGTTCAACTGATATCCGATCTCATTTGTGGGCGTCCGGGTACCTTGTTCCTGCGTCGGCTTGCTTCACTTCTCGAACGAAACTTCATACGACAGGTACAGCGGTGCCCGCGGCGGCGCCAGCAGCGGGCGTTGGCGCAGAAAGCGCTCCAGGCACTGTGCCAGTGGCGTGGTGCCATTGCGCCAGCTCGCCCCGACACTCCCGTCGGATTGCAACTGGACCACGATGACGAAGGCGGAGGTGTCCGGGCGTGGCGTGGCGCAATTGGTCACGCCTTCCTCCAGCGCGGCACGTTGCAGCGTGTGCAAACGTTCGCTCAGCGACGTCGGCAGCATCGCCTCGTCGTGGTCGGCGAGGGTCTTGGCGGCGCTGTAGTCTTGCGGCGTTGGCGTGGTGGCAGTGGGAGCGGCAGACGCAGACGCGGCAGGCAAGGCGGCAAGCAGGCAGTACAGAAAGCGGCGCATCGTGGCTGGTGTCCGATTGGGCGGTATCAGGCTCAACGATACCCAGCGGCCTGCAGTTCGAACAGTTCCGCGTAGCGTCCGCCTTGTGCCATCAGTTCGTCATGGGTGCCATTGGCTTCGATGCGACCATCGGCCAGTACCAGGATGCGGTCGGCCATGCGCACGCTGGAGAAACGGTGCGAGATCAGCACGGCGGTGCGGTCTGCGGACAGCTCCTTGAAACGCTGGAACACCTCGAATTCGCTGCGTGCGTCCAGCGCCGCGGTCGGTTCGTCGAGGATCATCACCTGCGCCTGGCGCATGTAGGCGCGGGCGATGGCGATCTTCTGCCACTGCCCGCCGGACAGGTCCACGCCAGTCTTGAAGCGGCGTCCGATCACCTGCGCGTACCCTTGTGGCAGGCTCTCGATCAACTCGGCAGCCATCGCGCGCTGCGCTGCGTGGCGGATGCGTTGCGCGTCGTGCAGTGCTGCGATCTGGCCAACGCCGATGTTCTCGCCAGCGCTGAAGTGGTAGCGCACGAAGTCCTGGAAGATCACCCCGAGGTTGCTGCGCAGGTCGTCCAGGTCGTAATCACGCAGGTCGCGGCCATCGAGCAGGATGCGGCCTTCGTCGGGGTCGTACAGCCGCGCCAGCAGTTTGACCAGTGTGGTTTTGCCGGTGCCGTTCTCGCCAACCAGCGCCAGCACTTCGCCGGCGCGCAGTTCGAAATTCAGTTCGCGTACCGCCCATCGTTGAGCATCGGGATAGCGGAAGCCGACATTCTCGAACACGATGCCGTGCGCGATCGGGCGCGGTATCGGCAAGGCGTCGGGCCGCGAGCGAATTTCCGGCACGATGCGAAAGAACGCGTACAGGTCGTCCAGATACAGCGCTTGCCCGGCCACCTGCGAGAAGCCAATCAGCAAGCCTTCGAACAATTGGCGCAGGCGCAGGAAACTGCCGGCCAGGAAGGTCAGGTCGCCGATGCTGAAATCGCCGCGCACGGTACGCCAGGCGATGTAGCCATAGGCGGCGTAGTAGCCCAGCGTGCCCAGGGCGGCCAGCAGTGTGCCCCAGAGCATGCGCTTGCGTGCCAGCGTGCGGTTGGCCTGGAAGAAGCGCTCGGCCAGCGTGCGGTAGCGTGTGATCAGAAACGTGTGCAGGTTGAAGATCTTCACTTCCTTGGCGGTCTCGACGCTGGCGCCGAGCTGGCGCAGGTAGTCGAGCTGGCGGCGCTCGGCGGTCCATTGAAAGTTGAGCGCATAACCCAGCGCATTGAAATGCGCTTCGCCGATGAACGCCGGGAGCAATGCCAGCGCCAGTAGTGCGATCAGCCAGGGTGCATAGACCAACAGACCGATCGCGAAACTGATGACGGTGATCGCATCCTGCACTTGGCCGAACAGCTGGCTCATCAGGTTCATTCGGCCCATGGTCTGACGCCGCGCGCGGTCGAGCCGGTCCTGCTGTTCCGGGTTCTCGAAATCCTCCAGGTCCAACTGTGCGGCATGCTCCATCAATTGCACGCTGGAGCTGTTGTTGAACAGTTCCGAGAGCAGCGTGTCGGCATAGCTGATCAATCGCCCGAGCAGGTCCGAGCCGATCGCCAAGGTCAGTTCCAGCGTCAGCAGTTCCAGTAGGCGGTTCAGCCGGCCGCTGCCCAGCGCCTGGCCGAAGGAGACGATGTCTTGGGATTGCCCGACCAGGTGGATGGTCTCGTCGATCAATAATTTGCCGACGTACAGCGCGGCCACCGGCAACAGTGCGCGGACGATGCGCAGGCCGATGCTGCTGAGGGTCAGCCAGCGGCTGCTCTGCCAGATCTGGCGTAGGAACGGCGGCAGGTTGCGCATTGCCTCGAAGCGTTCGCGCAGGCTGGGGCCGGTGCGTGATGCGGCGCGTGGGGCGCCATGAGACGGGGAGGGAGGGGTCATCGGCGCAGTGTGCCGGCGCTGGTGTGGTCGGGGAGTGTGTGGCGCCCAGCCCCGTGCGCAAGCACGCAACAGGGTGTCTCGGTGCGAACGCACGGCGCTCAGGCCACTTTAGCCTAAAATAGTGCTGTTTCCTCCGTCAGCCGCAGAGCCAGCCGTGACCTCGATCAAGCAGGAAGACCTCATCCAGTCCGTCGCCGACGCGCTGCAATACATCAGCTACTACCACCCGGTCGATTACATCAAGAACCTGTCGGCGGCCTACGCGCGCGAGCAGTCGCCGGCGGCCAAAGACGCCATTGCGCAGATTCTGATCAACTCGCGCATGTGCGCCGAGGGCCACCGGCCGATCTGTCAGGACACCGGCATCGTGACCGTGTTCCTCGAGATCGGCATGCAGGTGCGCTGGGACGACGCCACGATGGGCGTGGAGGACATGGTCAACGAAGGTGTGCGGCGGGCCTACAACTATCCAGATAACAAACTGCGCGCCTCGGTGTTGGCCGACCCGGCGGGCAAGCGCCAGAATACCAAGGACAACACGCCTGCGGTCGTCAACGTCAAGGTCGTTCCGGGCGATTGTGTGGACGTGATCGTTGCCGCGAAGGGCGGCGGCTCGGAGGCCAAGAGCAAGTTCGCCATGCTCAACCCTTCCGATTCCATCGTCGATTGGGTGCTCAAGACCGTGCCGACCATGGGCGCCGGCTGGTGCCCGCCGGGCATGCTCGGCATCGGCATCGGTGGCACCGCCGAGAAGGCCATGCTGCTGGCCAAGGAGGCGCTGATGGAACCGATCGACATCGTCGACCTGCAGGCCCGTGGTGCTTCCAACCGTGCCGAGGAGTTGCGCTTGGAACTCTATGAAAAGGTCAACGCGTTGGGCATCGGCGCGCAGGGCTTGGGCGGCCTGACCACCGTGCTGGATATCAAGGTCAAGGACTACCCGACCCACGCCGCCAACCTGCCGGTGGCGATGATTCCCAATTGCGCGGCGACCCGGCATGCGCACTTCACCCTGGATGGCAGTGGTCCGGTGATGTTGGATCCGCCGTCGTTGGAAGACTGGCCCACGCTGACCTACAACCCGACCAACGCGCGCCGGGTCGATCTGGACACCATCACCCGCGAGGAGGTTGCCAGCTTCAAGCCCGGCGAGGTGATTCTGCTCAATGGCAAATTGCTCACCGGTCGCGATGCCGCGCACAAGCGCATGATCGACATGCTCAACCGTGGCGAAACCTTGCCGGTGGATTTCACCAACCGCTTCATCTACTACGTCGGCCCGGTCGATCCGGTACGCGACGAGGTCGTGGGGCCTGCCGGTCCGACCACCGCCACGCGGATGGATAAATTCACCCGGCAGATGCTGGAACAGACCGGTTTGCTGGGCATGGTCGGCAAGTCTGAGCGCGGCGACGCGGCGATTGCCGCGATCCGCGACAACAAGGCGGTGTATCTGATGGCGGTCGGCGGCTCGGCCTACCTGGTGTCCAAGGCGATCAAGGCCAGCAAGGTGCTGGCGTTCGAGGACCTGGGCATGGAGGCGATCTACGAATTCGAGGTCAAGGACATGCCGGTGACCGTGGCGGTCGATGCCAGTGGCGAGTCGGTGCACAAGACCGGCCCGCGCGAGTGGCAGGCACGTATCGGCAAGATCCCGGTGGTGGTCGAATCTGTTTGAGTCTGTAATGGTCGGCGGCGTCAGCCATGCGGCGCCGCTTTAGAACCATTCCAGTAGCGAAATGCCCAGGCCGAGGTAAGTAGCGCGATGGTTGTAGTCGATCAGGCTTTCGCCGTAGCCGTCGAATACCTGCACATGGCCGCGTAGCAGGCTGCTGATCGGAAAGCCCCAGTCCAGTTGCACCGCACCGTGCGAGCGATCGCCGCCGCGCAGCGAATGCCGGGCCATCAGCGCCACTTCCTGACCGTCATGGCTGTAGATCAAGGTCGCATCACCCCGGCCCATGTAGTTTTCGATGTCGGGGTTGTCGTTCTGCTTGCGGTTTTCCGGGAGGCGGTACCACGGGCGCAGGATCAGCGCCCAGTTGTCGCGGTCCAGGCCGATGTTGAGGATCAACCGGTTCCAACTGCGCGACAACGGATCGCTTTGACCATTGGACTGGTGGGTCAACTGGAGCGCACTCATCCTGCCCTTCCAGCCGAACAGGCTGTAGTCGTTGCGGAACGCCAGGATCAGTTCCGGCTCGTAGTTGGTTTCGCGGAATGGCCGCGATTGCGCGCCGTTGTAGGACTGCAAGTGCGAGCTCTGGGTGTAAGTCCCCCACAGGTCGCCGTTGTCGCCGAATATGTTCTCCAATATCTTGGTTTTGAAGCTGATCTGGAACTTCAATTCCAAGCTGTCCAACTGCTCCGCTTTGGTCACTGTGTTGAGCGGATTCGGCGAGAAGGGCATCGTGTTCTTCTTGCTGGTCCAGAACGCCGGTAGCACATAGACCGGCTTGTAGCCGCGGAGTTGGAAAGTGCCTAGCTTGGAGCCCTGCGCCAGCTCCCAGCGGCTGTCCAGCAGCGAGCCATCGCCGGTCTTGGCGATGGTGCTGTCGTAACGATCCTGTTTGAACAGTGGATTTTTGTCTGGGCTGTTACGCTTTGCGACTCTGGTACTTTCCGGCAAGGTGGTGTTGAGTGGCTGTTTATTGTGCTTGCCTGGGGGGCGAGTGGCCGCGTCGGGTGCTGGCGGGCCGGCGACTTGACGCGACAACGCTTGATCGTAACAAGACAGGCGCGCGGCATCGCTGGAAATGGCGACGCAGGCCTCCGGTGATGCGGGGGTGGGCATGAATTCTTGCGCGTGTGCCACAGGCACGGCTGCGATCGACAGGAACAACAGGTGGTGAGTCTTGTGGTGGTGCATCTTTTTTCGTTCTAGTTGCAGCGGCCAGCGTGGGTGTGTGTTGCGCTGCTGGAGTGAATGACCGGCGAGGAAGATACAGCAAGCCACGACAATCCTGTCATTACCTGCTCATCGTGCGGCGTCGATATCACCCTCAGAACAGCCACGCTGCGATGAACAGACCGATCATGCTCAGTGCCAGGGCGAGCTTGGCCGCCATGCCGAGGACGATGCCCATCCACGTCCCCATCCCCACTCTGGCGGCTTGTCGCAACTGACGGCCGTGCCAATATTCCCCGACCAACGCGCCGACGAAGGGGCCAACGAATAGACCGATTGGCATGCAAAGCAGGCCTGCGATGCTGCCCAACATGGCGCCCCACATCGCTTTGCGACTGGCGCCGACGCGTCTGGCGCCGAACGCGGTGGCGAGCAGGTCGACCAAAAGCGAGACTGCGGTAATCAGGGCCAGCACCGTCAGCGTGGACCAACCAACGTGCTCGAAGTGATCGGCCCACGCCGCCAGCAGCATGCCGGCCAATATCAGCGGCGTGCCGGGCAGCGCTGGTAGCACGACGCCGGCCAGTCCGATCACCACCAGCATGCTGGCACACAGGTAGTAAATGAACTCAGGGTTCATGTGGCTTGTTCCGTGGGTGATTTTGGGGTTGACATCGGGTTTTTTTTTGTTGATTGCATTTTCATTTTGACCGGGGTAAGTTGCAGCCGCTGCGCTTGCAAAGGTCACCCTGAATCGTGCCCTGATGCGGTAGATCTACCGATCCGCTACATCGTTGTACCTCGCTTCCTCCTTGCAACCAGCCGCCGCAACCCACGGCGTAACCCCCTGAGACGTGTTCCAAGGAGAAAGTCAATCATGAGTGACAATGTTCGAGAGGAAGGCTTCGTCAAATGGTTCAATGATCCCAAAGGTTTTGGGTTCATCAGCCGCACGAACGGCGAGGATGTGTTCGTGCACTTCCGCGCAATCCAGACCCAGGGCTTCAAGAGCCTCAAGGAAGGTCAGAAGGTGAGTTTCATCGTGGTCCAGGGCCAGAAGGGCCTGCAGGCCGACGCGGTTCAGCCGATCTGAATCCCCGCCGCGGGCGTCCTGGCCCGCACTGCAAAAAGGCCCGCATTGCGGGCCTTTTTGTGTTGGAAAGACCTGATGGGAGCGTGATCAGCGTGGCACGACGCGGCCGTTCACCACACGGACGTAGGTGTTCTCGCCAATGCCGGCCAAGTCACGCTGGTTGACGACGAGTACCCGGCCGTCGTCCATCTGCACGTGGATATCGTATGTGTCGCTTGTCACGTTCTTCTGGATTTGGTTGCCGGCCAGCGCGCCGGCGGCCGCGCCAGCCACTGCGGACACGTTTTGGTTGCCCTTGCTGCCGCCAGTGTGATCGGAAATTTCATGACCGGCGATCGCGCCGACGATGCCCCCAAGGATCGCGCCGGTAGCCGACGGCGCGGTGCGCCCGGACGAGACGGTGTCGATGCGGGTCACAATGCCGCAGTCTAAGCAACGCGTTTGGGTGTAGCTGCGCTCTGGCTGGCGGTAGCCGCCGCCGTAGCCGGGTGAGGTGGCGCAGCCCGCCAGAGCCAGGGTGGCTATGGCGCCGGTGACAAGTAGATGGGTCTTCATGCGTACTTTCCTCGACAGGCGGTGATGGGGTGCGGCATGCCGCGCTCCAGATGAATCGTGTCGGCTACAGCGTGAATAAAACACCAATCTCCGTGCTGATGTTCAGCATGAGCGGCTACGGTGTCAGGCGTAATTCAGCGGAAATCGCGATGGCAGGCGTCGCACCGCCCCTCGATGGCCTGACGCGCTTGCGCGAGCGCGGTGCAGTCGGCTGGCGGTGTTGCAAGCGTCGTCTCTACCTGCGTGCGCAACGCATTGGCGTGTTCACGGAAACGGCTATCGTCGTTTAGCTCGGGGAAGGCCGTGTCCAGCTCGCCACTGAGCAGGCGCAGCGTGTGCAGCCGCGCCTGCGTATCTGGAGTGTTGCAGTGACGCAGCGCGCGCGCGCGTTCGAGCAGCGCCAATTGTTTGCTCATGACCTGCATCAGACTGCGCGGAAACGGATCTTGCCGCGCTTGCACCACGCGCAAGCCCACGACTGTGACGGTCAAGCCGATCAGGATGCCGGCGATCAATACCAAGAGATAACGCGAAGCGGCAGTGTGCGGTGGCGACGTCGTCATGGGTCCACGGTTGGGAGCAGTGAACATAGATGGTACGACTTAAGTGTGTAGTGTGGCGGAGGATGCGGGAGGCATAGCATCGATGGCATAAAATGGCCGCATGAACGAACAATTGCACGAGCGCTTTGCCGGCATCGACCGACTGTACGGGCGCGGCACCATCGAACGGCTGGCGTGCTGCCGGGTGGCGGTGGTGGGGATGGGCGGGGTCGGTTCGTGGGTGGTGGAGGCGCTGGCGCGTTCGGCGCTCGGCCATCTGACCTTGATCGATGCCGACGACATTTGCGTCTCCAACACCAACCGGCAACTGCCGGCGCTGGCAGGACAGTACGGGCGCAACAAGGCGGTGGCGATGCGCGAACGTTGCGTGGCGATCAATCCGATGATCGAGGCGGTTGCGGTCGAGGCGTTTCTGACCCCGTCCAACATCGCCGAGTTGCTTGGTACCGGTTTCGATTTGGTGATCGATGCGTGCGACAGTTTCCGGGTCAAGGTCGAGACGATTGCTTGGTGTCGGCGGCGCAAACTGCCGCTGCTGACCGTGGGTTCGGCCGGTGGACGTACCGATCCGACCCTGGTGCGGGTGCGCGATGTTTCGCGCACCGAGCACGACGCCATGCTGGCATTGATCCGCAAGAAGCTGCGTAGCGAGTTCCACTTCCCGAAGAATCCGCAACGCTATTTCGGCGTGCCTGCGGTGTATTCGCTGGAGAACGTGCGCTATCCGCAGGCCGATGGCAGCGTCTGCGGTCTGCGGCCTGCATTGGGCGCGGATGCGGCCTTGAAACTGGATTGCGGTGCCGGTTTGGGCGCGGCGACGCACATCACGGGCGCGTTTGCGTTTGCCGCTGTCGGCAAGGCGCTGGAGCTGCTGCTGAAGCGTTCTGCCGATCGTGCCGAGGGCGGGCGTTCGGCGCGCGTTTCTAGTGCGCCTGCTGCATGTTCGCTTGCGCAGTGACCAACTGTTCCAGATCGTGTGGCGATTGTGGCCGCCCGAACAAGAATCCTTGGAACCGCCGACAGCCCATCGCCGACAACATATCGCACTGTGCGGGCTCTTCGATGCCTTCGGCCAGTGCGACCATGCCCATGACTTCCGAGATCTCGACGATCTTCGCCAGCAATCGGCGTGCAGAGTCCTCACTCATCGCATCGTTGACGAATTGCCGGTCGATTTTGAGTTTGGTGACGGGCAGAGTCCGTAACATCGACAGCGACGAGAAGCCCGTGCCGAAGTCGTCCAGCGCCCAGCCGATGCCGAATGCTTTCAACTCGTGCATCTTGTTGCGGACGGCCTCGATATCCACGCACAAAGCCGATTCGGTCAGTTCGAGTTCCAGCAAGCTGGGGTTTACGCCTGCGGCGACGATCACCTCCATCACCGATGTCACGAAGGTCTGATCCAGAAGTTGCACCGGGCTGACATTCACCGCCACGACCATATCGCATAGTTCTGGTTCCTGGGACCACTTGCGCAGCGTTGCGCACACCTGGCGTAGTACCTCCATGCCGATATCGCGGATCAAGGCATTTTCTTCGGCCATTGGAATGAATTTGTCCGGAGTCAGCAGCGTTCCGCTGGGATGTTGCCACCGTACCAGCGCCTCGGCTCCCAGTACCTTGCCGGTCTCGCTGACCTGTGGCTGGTAGAGCACCTTGATTTCCTGGTTTCTGACCGCGCGCACCAGTTCGCGTTCAAGTGAAAGACGCGCATCGACATCGCTGCGATAGATGTACAGGATTGCCGCGAGCAGCATGGTGGCGAGCGCGATGTTGGAGGTTGCGCCGAGCATGCGCAGTTGCGGCGGTGGCGATGCGAACAATGGGGTGAAATCCAGCGCGCCCACCCCGAATGCGATGAACATCGCCATGCACGTCAGCGGGAAGACGTTGGCGCTGTAGCGATGGCGTTGGTCGAACGCGAGCAGCATGCCGGCCGCGAGGGGAAGGAAGAACAGATGCGTGGATCTGGAGACCTGGGCGATTGGCGTATCGGTTAGCGAAATCACCAGTACCACGACGAAGATGCCGTGCGCCACCAGGGACAGAGCAGTCGCGTTGCTGCGCCGGAACCCGCGGATCGCCAGCAGGCCGACGGCGGTCAGTCCGACGAACGTGACCGCCAGTCCCGGCAGGTTGTACAGCAGGCAGCATGCCGTCCATGCCAGGCCCATGATGGTGCAGCAAGCCCCTGCCAGTCCGAGCGTGATGCGCACCTTGCGATTTCGGTTGGCGTTGCGAAATTTCAGATTGACCCAGCTCTCGCCATGAGAGGATGGTTTTTCCAAGCCAGTGGATCCCTCGATTACTGGTGTTTGCGTGCCTTCTCCTGCTTGTACGGTGTTGGTGTTGGTGATAGGCACGCGCGCGTCATGTGCTGTGCGGCCTGCCAGTCCGAGCGTGATGCGCACCTTGCGATTTCGGTTGGCGTTGCGAAATTTCAGATTGACCCAGCTCTCGCCATGAGAGGATGGTTTTTCCAAGCCAGTGGATCCCTCGATTACTGGTGTTTGCGTGCCTTCTCCTGCTTGTACGGTGTTGGTGTTGGTGATAGGCACGCGCGCGTCATGTGCTGTGCGGCGGCTTTCTGCATGGTGTGCCGTTGAAGAATCATTGCGCTGTGCAACTGGCTGGGTGTCGGCAGCGGCTACGTTGTCGCGCATGGACATATGGTTTTCCTAGAGCGTGCGCCATCTACGGCACGCGCGTTGCGTGCCGGCTGGCGACATCTCTTCCCCGTTGATTTCCTGATTGAAAAATTCACCGGTTGTGGCACGCCAAACGCATGCCAGGATACCGGCCCCGAATATGTTGCTCGAAAGGCTAGACCGAACTTCCACCTCAGTCCGCGATGTACACGAACTCCGGTCCCACTCCCCTTGTATTCACATTAACTGAAATCGATGATGTGCAAACCTATCGATCACGGTGCCCAGTTCACAGTTTCGTTCTAAATATATGAAAATGAGCGATCAGAACGGTTCGGTGAGCGTTGTTTGCAGTCCGAATAACTGCCGTGCATTGCGTGTGGTCTGCGCGGCGATGGCGGTGGCTGGCTCGCCACGCAGCGTGGCAATGGTGTCCAGCACCGTGCGCAACCGTGCCGGTTCGTTACGTTGGCCGCGGATCGATGCGTCGGGTTGGTCGGGTGCATCTGTTTCCAGTAGTAACTGTTGCAGTGGCAGTTCGGCAGCCAGGCGCCGTAGTCGTTGTGCACGCGGGTAAGTGACTGGACCACCGAGGCCGATCAGAAAATCCAGCTCGCGCAATTGCCGGGCTTGCTCGATGCTGCCAGCGAAACTGTGCACGACGCCACGCAGGCGTCCCACCTTGCGGATTGCCAGAATCACCGCGTCCACCGAGCGCCGCGCATGCACGATCACGGGTAGGTCGAACGTGCGTGCCAGATGCAGTTGTGCGACGAAGTAGCGTTGCTGCTCGGCGGGGTCAAGTCCGCTGACGAAGAAGTCCAGCCCGCATTCGCCGATTGCGCAGGGGCGCTCGCGGGCGATCCAGTCGGGGAGTGTTTCCAGATGCGCGGGCCGATGTTGTGCCAGGAACAGCGGATGCAACCCATAGGCAGGATGCAGCCCTGGCGTTGTCGCGCACACCGCACGCAATGTGGGCCAGCAGGCCGCTGTCACCGCCGGCACGATCTGTGCGACGACGCCAGCGTCCTGTGCGCGGGCGATCACTGCGGCGCGGTCGTGATCGAAGGCGTCCGCGTCCAGATGACAGTGGCTGTCGATCAATTCCATCGGCGCTCAATCGTGCAGAGGAGGCGTGCTGGAGAGCGGTGATCCAGGTGCGCTGTCGCCTCACGCGACGTGGGTCCCCCGGTTGGCGAGGGGAGCAGGGTCCAGCGCGAGCACGCGCGCTTTGCTGAACGGTGCCGGCCCAGGCGGTGACTACCGGACGCGAGTCCGTCGGTGGCCATTCGCACCCCCCTCCGGTCGCGCAATTTCTCGGCCCGGCGCGGCAGCGCCAGCATGATCGAATGGGGCATGGAGGGTTCTCCGACCAGTGGGTGGAAACGCTAACACGCCCGTCATGGCGGCGTTTTTATCGTGCTCGCCGACGACGGCAGAGTCGATTGCTGAATATCGCTGAATAGGGAGCGGATTGGTTCAGCTTCAGCATGGTAATCACAGCACCGTAGACAACGCGGCCAGCCCGCAAAACAGACAGGAGAGAGACGATGAAGACCACGACGACAACCATTCTGGTCGCGGCTGGCGCATTGCTGGTCGGTGGTGCCGCGACGGCGGCGTTCATGAACAACCACAACAGGTCTGACGATTACTCCGGCAGCGCCGATGTGCGTCCGTCGCTGGACGGCAGCCGCGGCGATAGTGCGCTCGGCAACGGTGTCGGCGGCAGGCTGGAGTACGCCGATGTGGTGCGGGTGGATCCGATCACCCAGCAGCAGCCGCACTATGCCGATGTGATTGGCGTCCAGCCGCTGCGCGAGATCGCCACCACCGACGTGCCGCGCCAGGTCTGTCACGACGTGGTGGTGCAGGAGCGCCTGCCGCGGCGCGACGTCAACAACATCGGCGGTACCGTGCTCGGCGCGGTGGTCGGCGGTTTGGTGGGTAATCAGATTGGTCATGGCGGCGGGCGCAGGGTCGCGACGGCGGCCGGCGCGGTTGCTGGTGGCTACATCGGCAATCGCATCGAGGAGAATCATGTCGGTGGCCGCGTGGTGGATCGTGATGTGCGCCGTTGCCACACCGAGAATGGCCTCGCCGAGTCTTCCCGCATCACCGGCTACGACGTGACCTATCGCAACGACGACGGCACCACCGGCACGATGCGCATGGACACCCGGCCGGGCAGCCGCATTGAGTTGGGTAGCCAGGACGTGGTCAAGGGCTACGACGTGACTTACCGCTACGACGGTCTGGAAAAGACCGTGCGCATGGACCAAAAGCCCAATAGCGATCGCCTGCCGGTGCTCGATGGGCGGTTGGTGACACAGACGGCCTCGGCTGTTGACACCATCAGCCAGCGCTGATTCGGCGGCGGAGGTTCCCGACGAAGGCCGGCGCATGCGCCGGCCTTCGCGTGTGTGGGCCTGCATGGTGGAGGTGCGCATCGACGATGCGCGGCCCGCGTGTTCCTGCATGGGTTTGGTGGACACTTGCAGCGTCTGTATCCACGCATTGCGCACGCGCGCGTCGCCGAAAGCGCGGATGAGGGCCGCAAGGCCATTTGCCCGCTCGGCCTGGGCCGGCTCGAATGGGGAAACCGTTGCCGCGCAACGGTTCTTGCAGGTTCTCAACGGGTTGTCCACAGATTTGTCCCTGGCTGGTTGCGACACCGTCGATTAGCATCTGCGGTCGGGCTGCGGTGAGAGGCTGCGCCCGCCGACCGCGTCCCCAGAGAGAACCTCCTGCCCATGTCAGCACGTCCCGGCTACCGCGGCGATCGCAAAAGCGAGCGTGGCGAACGCAGCGAGCCGCGTCTGGATCAACTGCGCGTGCCGCCGCATTCGATCGAGGCCGAGCAGGCCGTGCTCGGTGGCCTGATGCTCGCGCCGGAGGCCTACGATCGGATCAACGACCAGCTCACCGACAAGGATTTCTACCGGCGTGACCACCAGTTGATTTACCGCGCGATCCGCGAACTCGCCGAAAAGGACCGTCCGTTCGACGCGGTCACCCTGGGCGAGTGGTTCGAGTCGCAGGGCAAGCTGGAGACGGTCGGCGATGGCGCTTACCTGATCGAGTTGGCCAGCACCACGCCTTCGGCCGCCAACATCGGTGCCTACGCCGAAATCGTGCGCGACAAGGCGGTGCTGCGGCAATTGATCGAGGTCGGCACGGCCATCGTCAACGACGGTTTTCAGCCGGAGGGCCGCGAGAGCGCGGAGCTGCTGGCGTCGGCGGAGAAGGCGGTGTTCCAGATCGCCGAGGCCGGTGCACGCGGGCGTCGCGATTTCGTCGCCATGCCCGGCGCGTTGAAAGACGCGTTCGAGGAATTGCGCAGCCGCTTTGAGAGCGGCGGTAACATCACCGGCCTGCCGACTGGTTATAGCGATTTCGACGCGATGACCGCTGGCCTGCAGCCGACCGACTTGATCATCCTCGCTGCGCGTCCGGCGATGGGCAAGACCACCTTGGCGTTGAACATCGCCGAGTACGCGGCGATCAAGTCGAAGAAAGCGGTGGCGGTGTTTTCGATGGAAATGTCCGCCTCGCAGCTGGCGATGCGCTTGATCTCCTCCAATGGCCGGATCAACGCCCAGCGTCTGCGCACCGGCCAGCTTGAGGACGAGGACTGGGCCCGCGTCACCGGCGCGATCAAAATGCTCAAGGAAACCAAGATCTTCATCGACGATACCCCAGGTGTGTCGCCGGAGGTGTTGCGTTCCAAGGCGCGCCGACTCAAGCGCGAGCATGATCTTGGCCTGATCGTGATCGATTATCTGCAGTTGATGTCGGTTCCTGGCAACAGCGAGAACCGCGCCACCGAGATTTCGGAAATCTCGCGTTCGCTCAAGGGCCTGGCCAAGGAATTGGGCGTGCCGGTGATCGCGTTGTCGCAGCTCAATCGTTCGTTGGAGACGCGCACCGACAAGCGCCCGGTGATGGCGGACCTGCGCGAATCCGGCGCCATCGAGCAGGACGCGGACATGATCGTGTTCATCTACCGCGACGACTACTACAACAAGGAAAACTCCCCGGACAAGGGCTTGGCCGAGATCATCATCGGCAAGCATCGTGGTGGCCCGACCGGGTCGTGCAAGCTCAAGTTCTTCGGCGAATACACCCGCTTCGACAATCTCGCGCACGATTCGATCGGCACCTTCGAGTAGGTGCGCGCCGCGCGAGGCCGCATCTGCGCCATTGCCGATACGGCAGGCGTTGCCTTGCCAGAGAGTCGTGCTTGAGTGCCGATGTGGTTCTGCCGGCACTCACCTGGCCGATGCGATCAATCCGTATCATGGCGCCTCTTTCGCTGCCGACTGCATGCGCATGAGTTACGCCATCGTCTGGTTCCGGCGCGATCTGCGCCTGCACGATCAGCCTGCGCTGCAGGCCGCCCTCGCGGCGGGTCATCTCCCCGTGCCGGTATACCTGCACAGTCCCGAGGACGAAGGCGAGTGGGCGGCCGGGGCCGCGTCGTGTGCTTGGCTACAGCGCTCGCTGGCCGCGTTGGACGCGCAATTGCGTGCCCGCGGTTCGCGCCTGATCCTGCGCCAGGGGCCGGCCGAGCATGCGCTGCGCCAGTTGATCGCCGAATGCGGGGCGGTCGCGGTGTATTGGAATCGTCGTTACGAGCCGGCCACGCAGCCGCGCGATGCCCGGCTCAAGCATGACCTGCGTGCGCTTTGGATTGGAGGTGCATAGCCACAATGGCGCGTTGTTGTTCGAGCCGTGGCAGTTGGCGACCCAGCAAGGTGGCCCGTACAAGGTGTTCACCCCGTTCTGGCGCAGTGCGCTGAGTCGCTTGCAAGTGCCGGCGCCGATGCCCGCGCCGGCCACGTTGCCGGCACCGCCGCAGGCACTGCACAGCGTGGCGCTGGATGCGCTCGGCTTGACCCCTGCGCACGATTGGGATCGTGGGTTCTGGGAGTGCTGGCAGCCGGGCGAACAGGGGGCGCACGAGGCCCTGGACGCATTCGTCGATGGCGCACTACGCGATTACCTCGCCGGTCGCGATCGGCCCGATCAGGTCGGCACGTCGCGTTTGTCGCCGCACCTGCATTTCGGTGAAATCGCCCCGTGGCGGATCGTCGCCGCTCTGCAGCAGCAACGTCGCGCCGCCACCGCCGCGGCCATCGATGGTTATATCCGTCAACTTGGCTGGCGCGATTTCGCCTATCACTTGCTGCATCATTTTCCGCATACGCCCGAGCGCAACCTCAATCCGCGCTTCGAGCGTTTCCGCTGGGCGACCCCGGATCCGGCGCAGTTGCAGGCATGGCAACGCGGATGCAGCGGCGTGCCGATTGTCGATGCCGGCCTGCGTGAGTTGTGGCACACCGGCTGGATGCACAATCGCGTGCGCATGATTGTCGCCAGTTATCTGTGCAAGCACCTGCGCGTGCACTGGTCCGAGGGCGCGCGCTGGTTCTGGGACACGCTGGTCGATGCCGATCTGGCCAGCAACACGTTGGGCTGGCAATGGGTGGCGGGGACAGGTGCCGATGCCGCGCCGTATTTCCGCGTGTTCAATCCGGTGACGCAGGCGCAGAAATTCGATCCGCAGGGGACGTACATCGCGCGCTGGGTGCCGGAGTTGGCAGGACTGTCGCCGGCCGATCGCTTCGCGCCGTGGTTGGCGCCGCAGCGTTTGGCTCATGTTGCGCCGCACTATCCGCGTCAGCCGATTGTCGATCTGGCCGCTGGCCGCGATGCGGCATTGGCCGCCTACCGTGAAACCGTCGCTGGCTGAGCAGCCAGCGCAGCCAAGCTGCACGCGATCGGCACGAACGCGATTGACGCCCTTTAGCGGGCCATGATTCACTCCGACTCCGCATAGGAGCCCGCATGGCCACCAGCAGATCAGCTCGCCGTAAGTCGCAGCGCGAACCGATGTCGCGCGTGGATACCGCCTGGTTGCGGATGGATCGGCCAACCAATCCGATGATGATCACCGGCGTGCTGATGTTGGACGAGCCATTGACGTTAGACCGGCTCAAACAACTGGTGCGCAAACGTTTCCTGGCGTTTGCGCGTTTTATGCAAAAGCCTGTGGAGACCACCACCGGCGCCTATTGGCAACGCGACGACGATTTCGACCTGGACTGGCATGTGCGTCTGTCGGCATTGCCGGGGCGTGGGCAGAAGAAAGCGCTGGAGCGCTTTGCCGGGCAGATGGCGTCTACGCCCTTGGACAAAACCAAGCCGCTGTGGCAGTTCCATTTGATCGAACGTTACGAAGGCGGTTCGGCGCTGGTGGTGCGTATCCACCACTGCTATGCCGACGGCATTGCGTTGGTGCAGGTACTGTTGTCGTTGACCGATACGCAGCGTGTGCCGGAGCCATCGGCGCAGCTTGGTCGTGCCTGGCTCAAAGACGACGGCAAGGATGTCGTGCGCCGGGTCGGTGCGATGGATCGTTATCTCAGGCTCGGCGGGCGCATGCTCGATAAAGGCCGTGCAATGGCGCAGGATCCCAAGCTGCCGACCATACTGGCGCGCGAAGGCGGGTTGATCGGCCGCGAACTGGTCAACGCGCTGCTGTTGTCCGACGATCCGCCTACGTTGCTGCGGGGTCGCCTGGGCGTGAGCAAGCGTGTGGCCTGGGCCGCGCCGTTGGACCTGAGCGAAGTGAAGGCGGTGGGCCGCGCTTGCGATTGCACGGTCAACGACGTGCTGATGGCGACCATGGCCGGTGCGTTGCGCGACTATATGCTCGAACGCGGCGAGCGCTTGGAGGGCATGACACTACGCGCCACGGTGCCGGTCAATCTGCGTCCGCTGGAACACGCGCGCAAACTCGGCAACCATTTCGGCCTGGTGTTTTTGGATTTGCCGGTGGGCCAAGCCAATCCGGTGCGGCGACTGCAGTGCGTCGCCGCGTCGATGCAACAACTCAAGCAGTCGCGGCAAGCGATGGTGGTGTTCGGATTGTTGGCCGCAGTGGGCATGGCACCATCGGGGTTGCAGTCGGCGGCGCTGGACTTGTTCAGTCGCAAAGCGACCACGGTGGCAACCAACGTGCCGGGACCGCAGCAACCGCTCTATCTGGCGGGGAGTCGGGTGCGCGAGATGATGTTCTGGGTGCCGCAGACCGGCTCGATTGGTGTTGGCGTGTCGATCATGAGCTACAACCATCGCGTGCATTTCGGCCTGATCGGTGATGCGCGGCTGATTCCCGATCCGGATGCGGTGATGCGGCGTGTGGCGGTCGAGTTCGAAAAACTGCTGTACTTGGCGCTGATGGGTAACTGGGAGCATCCCTTGCGTGCAGTGGATGCGGAAGGCTTGCTGCCGCTTCCCTGAACCGTGCGCATTCCATGCATGACCCTGTTCATCCGCATCGTGTACAGGACTGTTTAAGCTGATCCCCCTCCATCAAGGTTCGGTAGAAATCACGATGAAAGCGATTGCCCTTGCAAGTTTGTCCGTTGCGCTGATCGGTGCGTTGCTGCTGTCTTCCTGCGCCACGGGTGGATCGTATGTGCAACGCGATCAAAATGGTCAACCCACCGAGCAAGAGAACCGTACCGGACGCGGTGCGTTGATCGGAACCGCAGTGGGGGTGGTCGCCGGTCTGCTCAGTGGCAGTAGTGCCACCGAACGTCGCCAGCACGCGATGATTGGCGCCGGTATCGGTGCGCTGAGCGGCGCGGCGATCGGCAATTATCAGGATCGTCAGGAGCGCGCGCTACGCGAACGCACCGCCAACACCGGCATCGACGTGCATCGCGACGGCGACAACATCACGTTGAACCTTCCCGATGGCATCACGTTCGATTTCAATCAGTCCACGCTCAAGCCGCAGTTTTATTCCGCGCTCAACGGTGTGGCGAAGACGCTGAGCGAGTACAACCAGACCATGATCGAAGTGGTTGGTCATACCGACAGCATCGGCAGCGATGTGGTCAATCAACGTCTGTCCGAACAGCGTGCGTCCTCGGTGGCGGCCTACCTGAGCGCGCAGGGTGTGCAGCCCGAGCGTATTCAGACGTTGGGGGCCGGCAAGAAGTATCCGATCGCCGACAACAGCACCGAGGCCGGGCGTGCGCAGAATCGTCGTGTGGAGATTCGTGTGGTGCCGCTGCGTTCTTGATGCATCGGAACCGATGCGGAGTGCGGACAATGCCCGCATCGCGGGCGGAGTCGGTCGCCGGGTTCAGTTCTGTGTGACGTCCTCGGCCACCACGTAGGTATCGCGACCGTTGTTCTTGGCCTGATAGAGCGCGGCGTCCGCGCGCGAGAACCAGTCCTGCCAATGCTGCTCGTCGCAGAGCATGGCCGCGCCCAGAGACACGGTGATAGCGCCACTGGGGCTGTGCAGGACGCTGCGCGTTGCCTCGTACAGGCGCTTGGTGAACGCTGTCAGTTCGTGTATCGATTGCAGCCTGGCCACGATCACGAATTCCTCGCCGCCGAAGCGGAATACCTCGTCCGGCGCATGCACTTGCAGTCGCAGTAATGCCGCCAGTTCGGCCAGGGTGCGGTCGCCTTCGGCGTGCCCGTGCAGGTCGTTGATTTTTTTGAAGTGATCGATGTCCAGCACGATCAGCCCATGTCGCCGCACCGTCCGGCGCGGGTCGGCCACACGTTGCGACAGGCTGCGTTCCAGCGTGCGTCGGTTCGGTAAACCGGTCAGTGCGTCGTGCGAGGCCAGTTGCTCCAGTTGCACGCGATCATCTTCCAGGCGCAGCGACAGCATATAGCCCAGTCCTGTGATCAGTAGCGAAACCGTCAGCAGCGAAAACATATGTTCCGGGCCGAGCAGGGTGCCAGGGGTGATGACCAGTAGCATCACGATCAGCGTGGTGTTGCAGGCCACTCCCACCTTGCGTGTGACCACGAAGAAGTTGCTCATCATCACCAGGTAAAGCCATGGCGCCGCCGCATGGTGCAGCGTATGACACACCAGGGCGCAACCCAGTAGCCAACTCAGCGATAGCAAGGGGCCTATGCGTCCGTCGTCGTGGTGCAACGAGAGCCAGGTTGCCAGCGCCGCCAGATTCGCCAATGCCAGGCTGGCGACCGCCGTCCAGGGTTGGTCCAGCGATGCCTGGTAGGCACCGAACAACAGCAGCAGTGCCGAGGTGGACGGCCCGAGGATCTTGATGATGCCGAGCCGGAATTGTCGGCGCATGGACATAGTCATGATGCCGCGCTCGCAAGACCATGCGGGCTTGTGCGGTATGTAGGGGCGATGCGATAAACGATAAGCATAAAGCGGCGCGGTTAGATAAAGGCGTCCGTATTTGAGAGGCAAGTTCCATGCCTGATTGTGCTTGACGGGATCGTTTCGCGCATTTCGTATACAGGCGAAGAAGTCATTGTGCTGCGTATTATTGTCGGTGAACGACTGCTGTCACAGTGCTGGTGTGCGCAGTGGAAAGGAGAGCGTTCTTTGCCTTTGGTTGCCGCCGCATCGGGTGGGGGAGTCCACGTTGGGTGTCGTCTGTAGCGTGCTGGACGACATCATTTCGCAACGCTTTCAGGACGCCGTCGTAACAGTGCTGCGCGCATGCTCGAGTCACCAGCTGTGCGGCCCAAGGTGACGCTCAGGGCTGCTTCAAGGATGCAGGCATCCGCGGCTGGACCAATTCACTTTCGCGCACCGGCCGGCTCTTGCGGCTGCCGGTGCGCGTGGCATGTCGGTCCATGGTGCGGCATTTGCCGATCTTCGGGTTCAATTGGCCCGATACATCGCCATGACGTCCTGTCGCAGTGCGCGCTGGCTATCGGCGCGGTTGTAGAACATGTGGCCGCCTGGGTAATTCTTGACCTGGACCCGGCTCGGGTCGTTGCCCATCACCGGCATCTGGTCCACGATCAACACCGAGCCCATGAAGGGGCAGGAGAGGTCGTTCCAGCCGTGCACGATCAGCACGCGCAGTTTGGGGTCGATCGCTACCGCTTGGCGCAGTTCGGTCACCGAGCCCTTGTGTGGGTCGTCGTTCCAATCCCACAGCGCGTTCACGTCGTAATTCAGCGCCTGGTAGCGCGCATCCACTTTCCAGCCGACAACGCGGGTCACGAAGTCGACCATCGCGGTGGTGGTGGGGGCAATGATGCTGTCCAGGATTGGATCGTTGGCACGCTGTTCGGGTGCGTTCGGGAACGGGTCGAAGGCGGTGACGTTGGAATCGTAGCGGCTACCGAGTTCGCCTTTGTCGCGGAACACCTCGCGTAGATAGGCCTGGGTCTCCAGGCGGCCGCCGGCGCGGCGCACGTAAACCGGATCCAGTCCGGTCATTGCGGTCACCTGCTCGATCATGCGTGTGCTGCCCGCAGGGTCCGAACGTCCGTGCAGCAGCGCAGTGACATAGTCGCCGCGGGTGTATTCGATCACCTGGCGCATCGCCTCGGGCGTGAGGCGCCCCTCGCGCTCCAGGTGCGCGGCGGTGATCGAGGGCAGGGTCAGCATCCATGGCAGCGGCGAGACGTCGCCGTTGTCGTCTTGGATCGGGTTCAGATAGGGCGAGACCAGCACCACGCCATTCATGCCCACCCCGAGCCGGGTCTGCAGATAATGGGTGATGCGTGGGCCGCGGAAGCCGCCATAGCTCTCGCCGACCAGATACTTACGCGATTGCAGGCGCTGGTGTTTCAGCAGCCAGTCGTAGATGGTGCGCGACAGATATTCGACGTCGGCCCTGGGGCTGTAGAGGTACTTCTTGGCCTGCTCCTCGCCGATGCGGGAGCGACTGAAGCCGGTGCCGACCGGATCGATGAACACCAGGTCGGTGAAATCCAGCCAGGTACCGGGGTTGTCGTGCAGGCGTGCCGGTGCCGAGCTGCTGTCGCCCTCGCTGCCGAACGTGACCACCTTCGGGCCGATCGCGCCCAGATTCAGATAAACCGAGGCCGCTCCGGGGCCACCGTTCAGCGCGAAGGTGACCGGTCGGTCCTTGCCGTCCATGGTGTATGCGGTGTACACCACGTCGGCGATGATCTTGCCCTGGGTGTCCTTGACCGGGAGTGTGCCGACCTTGACCGTGTAGTGCAGGGTCTTGCCGTTCAACTGAACGGTTTGGCTGGTTTGCGCATCGTCGGGCAGCGGTGCGGGCTTGTCGGCATCTGCATGCGTGGCCGCATCGGGCTTCTCATTGGGCTTCTCATTGCCGTGCTCCACCTCGCTGGCGAGCGCGGGGGAAAACGGCAACATGGCCAGCAATAGCACGCTGGCGAGCAGGGACGAGGAGAGGTTCGACACGCATGGGCGCTCGGCAATGGGGATTGGCATCCTAGTGGCGATGGTGCTGTCAGTGGATGTGCATAAAGACACGGTCAGGATGAATATGGTCATCCAACCCCTTGTCGCTCACCATGGCGTGTACCACGCTCTAGACATCCAGCGACGCCAGGTCGCCCTTTGTCTCCAGCCACTGCTTGCGGTCGCTGGCGCGCTTTTTGGCCAGCAGCATGTCCATCAACGCACGGGTGTCGTCGCCTTCGTCCACGGTCAATTGCACCAGCCGGCGGGTGTCGGGGTGGATGGTGGATTCGCGCAACTGTTGCGGATTCATCTCGCCCAGGCCCTTGAAGCGGGTCACGCTGACTTGGCCCTTGATCTTCTCGCGTGTGATCTTTTCCAGCAGTGAGCGCTTTTCTTCCTCGTCCAGTGCGTAGAACACTTGCTTGCCCACGTCCACGCGGAATAGCGGTGGCATCGCCACGAAGACGTGGCCGGCCTTGACCAGTGACGGGAAGTGGCGCAGGAACAGCGCGGTCAGCAGTGTGGCGATGTGCAGGCCATCGGAATCGGCGTCGGCCAGGATCACCACCTTGCCATAGCGCAGGCCGTCGATTTCTTCCTTGCCCGGGTCGCAGCCGATGGCGATGGCGAGGTTGTGCACTTCTTCGGAGGCCAGCACGCTACCCGAAGCCACTTCCCAGGTATTGAGGATCTTGCCGCGTAACGGCAGGATCGCCTGGAAGTCCTTGTCGCGCGCCTGTCTTGCGCTGCCGCCGGCGGAGTCGCCCTCCACCAGGAACAATTCGGTGCGCGAGAGATCCTGGCTGATGCAGTCGGCCAACTTGCCCGGCAACGCTGGACCCTGGGTCACTTTCTTGCGGGTGATCTGTTTTTCGGTCTTCAGGCGTGCGCTGGCGCGGTCGATCGCGATCTGGGCGATACGCGTGCCGGTTTCCACGTTTTGGTTCAGCCACAGGCTGAAGGCATCGTGCGCGGCACCTTCGATGAAGCCGGCGGCTTGGCGGGAGGACAGGCGTTCCTTGGTCTGCCCGCTGAATTGCGGGTCGGTCATCTTCAGCGACAGCACGAAGGCGACGCGGTCCCACACGTCTTCCGGCGCCAGCTTCACCCCGCGTGGCAGCAGGTTGCGGAAGTCGCAGAATTCGCGCAGTGCATCGGTCAAGCCGCTGCGCAGGCCGTTGACGTGGGTGCCGTGTTGCGCGGTCGGGATCAGATTGACGTAGCTCTCCTGCACCAGCTCGCCATCGACCACCCAGGCCACGGCCCAGTCGACGATTTCGCGGTCCTTCTTGAGGTTGCCGACGAACAGATCGGCGGGTAGTAGTTCGTGTTCGGCCAGTTCGCCGCGCAGGTAATCGCGCAGGCCATCCTCGAAATACCAAGTGTCCTGCTCGCCGCTCGCCTCGTCGTGCAGTTTGACGGTCAGGCCGGGGCACAGCACGGCCTTGGCACGCAGCAGGTGGCGCAGCGCGCGCACGGCGAACTTGGGCGTGTCGAAGTAGTGGGGGTCGGGCCAGAAGCGTAGGCGCGTGCCGGTGTTTTTCTTGCCGACGCTGCCGACGATTTCCAGCTTGGAAGCCGCATGACCATCGGCAAAGGCCATGCGGTATTCGTTACCTTCGCGGCGGATGAACAGTTCCACTCGTTTGGACAGTGCGTTGACCACGCTGACACCGACGCCATGCAAGCCGCCGCTGAACGTGTAGTTGCGGTCGCTGAACTTGCCGCCAGCGTGCAGCCGGGTGAGGATCAGTTCGACACCGGAGATTTTTTCCTCCGGGTGGATGTCCACCGGCATGCCGCGTCCGTCGTCGGAGACTTCGCAACTGCCGTCCTTGTATAGCGTCACCTCGATGTGCCGGGCATGGCCGGCCAGTGCCTCGTCCACGGCGTTGTCGATCACTTCCTGCGCCAGATGGTTGGGGCGTGCGGTGTCGGTGTACATGCCGGGCCGGCGTTTGACCGGATCCAGGCCAGAGAGAACTTCGATGTCGGCAGCGTTGTAGCGGGTGTTCATGCGTTTTGGCAGGTGGCGCGAAGCAGAGCCGGAAGTGTGCGGGCTGCGGGGGGTTTTTGCACGCGGCCCGGTATTCAGGGCCGGTGTGGCGCCATTGCGCTAGGGTGAACGTGGTAAAAGTGCGACGGCATCCCCCATGTTCGTCGCAGGTTTCAGGAGGAGTCCGCCATGCAGATTCGCACATCGTTGATCCTGTCTGCCCTGTTCGCCGCAGCCCTCGCCGTGCCGGTGGCGATGGCCCAGGCGCAGAGCGCCGATCCGGCCGCCGCCGGTGCCGCCGCCTATGAGGCGCAGGTCGCCAAGGAAAAGGCCCAGGCCGACGCCAAGGCCAAGCGGCGTGCCGCCGCTGCCTCTGAGCACAACGCCGGCAAGGGCGCGGCGGCACCCAAAAAAGAGGAAGAGGAAGAAGCCCGCAAGCCGTGATGGCGCGTGGCAGTGTCGGTACCCGACGCCCCGGTTGCAGCCGGGGCGTTTGTTTTTGTGTGGCCGATGTCGCTGAAAGCGCTTGGGCAAATCCGCATCAGCCGTTAAACTATGGCTTTCCGGGAGGCCTAGAGCCATGACCCCCCTGATTTTCGTGACTGGTGGCGTAGTGTCCTCGCTTGGCAAGGGCATCGCGGCCGCCTCGCTTGCGTCCATTCTCGAAGCGCGTGGCCTGTCGGTCACGATGATGAAACTGGACCCCTACATCAATGTCGATCCGGGCACGATGAGCCCGTTTCAGCACGGCGAGGTCTACGTCACCGACGATGGCGCCGAGACCGATCTGGATCTTGGGCATTACGAGCGTTTCGTGCGCACGCGTCTATCGCGCAAGAACTCGGTCACCACCGGGCGCATCTACGAGAACGTGATCCGTAAGGAGCGTCGTGGTGACTACCTCGGTGCCACCGTGCAGGTGATCCCGCACATCACCGATGAGATCCGCCGCTGCGTGGACGAGGCCACCGCCGGCTTCGATGTGGCGCTGGTGGAGATCGGCGGCACCGTCGGCGATATCGAGTCGCTGCCGTTCCTGGAGGCGATCCGTCAGGTGCGTACCGAACGCGGCGCCGAGAAGGCGATGTTCATTCATCTGACCCTGGTGCCGTACATCGCCGCTGCCGGCGAATTGAAGACCAAGCCGACCCAGCACTCGGTCAAGGAATTGCGCTCGATCGGTATCCAGCCGGATGTGTTGCTGTGCCGCTCCGAGCAAGCGATTCCCGATTCGGAGCGGCGCAAGATCGCGCTGTTCACCAACGTCTCCGAGCGCGCGGTGATCAGCGCTGCCGACATCAACGTGCTCTATGGCATGCCGTTGGAGTTGCACCGCCAAGGCCTGGACGAGATCGTCATCGATCAATTCAAGCTGCGCGACAAGGTCGGTCCGGCCAACCTGTCGGAATGGGAGGCCGTGGTCGATGCGGTCCAGCATCCGCTCGACGAAGTCACCATTGCCGTAGTCGGCAAGTACGTGGATCACCAGGATGCGTACAAGTCCGTCGGCGAGGCGCTCAAGCATGGCGGCTTGCGACAGAGCACCAAGGTCAACCTGAAGTGGCTGGAGGCGCAGGATCTGGAGCGCACCGACATGGCCGCGCTGGCCGATGTCGATGGCATTCTGGTGCCTGGTGGTTTCGGCGACCGTGGCTTCGAAGGCAAGGTGATGACCTCGCGTTACGCGCGTCAGCACGGGGTGCCGTACTTCGGCATTTGCTATGGCATGCAGGCGGCCGTGGTCGATTACGCACGGCATGTCGCCGGACTGGATGCGGCCAACAGTACCGAGAACGACCGCCAGTCGCCGTATCCGGTGATCGGCCTGATCACCGAATGGCGGACCGCCACAGGCGACCTCGAAAAGCGCGATGAACGCTCCGACCTCGGTGGCACCATGCGCCTTGGGTTGCAGGAACAACGGCTCAAGCCGGGCACGCTGGCGCGCGAACTGTATGGCAAGGATGTGGTGGCCGAGCGCCACCGCCACCGTTACGAGTTCAACAACCGTTACCGTACCCAGCTTGAAGATGCCGGTCTGGTGATTTCGGCCAAGTCCATGGACGACACTCTGGTGGAAATGGTCGAACTGCCGCGCGACATCCATCCCTGGTTCCTGGCCTGTCAGGCGCACCCGGAATTCCTGTCCACGCCGCGCGACGGCCATCCGCTGTTCATCGGATTTGTCCGTGCCGCGCGCGAGCGCAAGGCGGGCGGCAAGCTGTTGAAGCAAGCGCGTGCCTGAGTGTGCGTCGGCGCATGATTGGCTTTTTTCGGGTCTTCAACGCCAGATGCCGGATGCGCGCACGTGCTGGTTGGATTCCACCGGGTTGTGCCCGTGCTTTGATGCCATCCCTTCTTCCGGTGGGAGAGGGGAGTGATTTCGCGGGACTTCGCGCCCGCAGCCTTCTCCCGCTGGGAGCGGGGTTCAACCGATAGGTGATCTGATGAAACTGTGTGGCTTCGAGGTCGGTCTGGATCAGCCGTTGTTCCTGATTGCGGGCCCGTGCGTGATCGAGTCGATGCAACTGCAGCTCGACGTCGCCGGCAAGCTCAAGGAAATCACCGACAAGCTCGGTATCCATTTCGTGTTCAAGTCCAGCTTCGACAAGGCTAACCGCACCTCCGGCACCAGCTTCCGTGGCCCGGGCCTGGAGCAGGGTCTCAAGGTGCTGGAGGCAGTGAAGCGCCAGATCGGTGTGCCGGTGTTGACCGATGTGCACGAATACACCCCGCTGCACGAAGTGGCGGCGGTGGTGGACGTGCTGCAGACCCCGGCGTTCCTGGTGCGGCAGACCGATTTCATCAAGAACGTGTGCGCTGCTGGCAAGCCGGTCAACATCAAGAAGGGCCAGTTCCTGTCGCCGTGGGACATGAAGCCGGTGGTGGAAAAGGCCAAGTCCACCGGTAACGCGCAGATCATGGTCTGCGAGCGCGGCGCCAGCTTCGGTTACAACAACCTGGTCAGTGACATGCGCTCGCTCAGCGTGATGCGTGAGACCGGCTGTCCGGTGGTGTTCGACGCCACCCATTCGGTGCAGTTGCCTGGCGGGCAGGGCAGCAGTTCCGGTGGGCAGCGTGAATTCGTGCCGGTGCTGGCGCGTGCGGCGGTCGCGGTGGGTGTGGCTGGTGTGTTCGCCGAGACCCATCCCGATCCGGCGAACGCCCTCTCCGATGGCCCCAATGCCTGGCCGCTGGAGCGGATGGAGGGCTTGCTGGAAACCTTGCTTGCCCTGGATGCCATCGCCAAGCGTAGTGGTTTCCCCGAGCACGGCCTGGGTTGACCCCGCGGACCGCGCACACTGGCCGTCTGTGCTGTGGAGAGTCGCCCTTGCATGCGGGATGTCGCCGTAACGCGTGACGCATTTGGCAAGCTGCGGCACTACGGCGATAATCCGATGGTTTGCCGCCTTCCCCCTTATTCCTGGTAACCGACTGCACTTATGACCACTATCGCCAAGATCCACGCCCGCGAGATCCTCGATTCGCGCGGCAACCCCACGCTCGAAGCGGAGGTGACGCTGGCTGACGGCTCCCTGGGCCGCGCCGCAGTGCCCTCGGGCGCATCCACCGGCACCAAGGAGGCGGTCGAGCTGCGCGATGGCGACAAGACCCGCTATCTGGGCAAGGGCGTGCGCAAGGCGGTGGAGAACGTCAATACCACCATCGCCAACGCACTGCAGGGCTTCGATGCGGCCGATCAGCAAGGCTTGGACCGGCGCTTGATCGACCTGGACGGCACCGAAAACAAGGGCCGCCTGGGCGCCAATGCGCTGCTCGGGGTGTCGCTGGCCAATGCCCACGCGGTCGCCGTCTCGCGCAAACAGGCGTTGTGGCAGTCGTTGTCCGCCGCTCACCCGAACAACGTGGCGCTGCCGGTGCCGATGATGAACATCATCAATGGCGGCGCGCATGCCGACAATAACGTCGACTTCCAGGAGTTCATGGTGCTGCCGGTCGGCGCGGCGTCCTTCTCCGAGGCGCTGCGCGCCGGCACCGAGATCTTCCACGCGCTCAAGTCGGTGCTGAAGGGCCATGGCCTGTCCACCGCGGTCGGTGACGAGGGCGGCTTCGCGCCGGACTTCCGCAGCAACGTCGAGGCGCTGGACACCATCCTCGAAGCCATCGGCAAGGCCGGCTACACCGCTGGCGACGATGTGCTGCTGGGCCTGGACGTGGCCTCCAGCGAGTTCTACGACAACGGCAAGTACCACCTGGTGGGCGAGGGCAAGCGCCTGAGCAGCGAGCAGTTCGTGGATTTCCTGGCCGACTGGGCCGCGCAGTACCCCATCGTCAGCATTGAAGACGGCCTGGCCGAGGACGACTGGGCGGGCTGGAAGCTGCTCACCGATCGCATCGGCGGCAAGGTGCAGTTGGTCGGCGATGATTTGTTCGTGACCAATCCGAAGATCTTCAAGCAGGGGATCGCGTCCGGCACCGCCAATGCGATTTTGATCAAGGTCAACCAGATCGGCACCCTGACCGAGACCCTGGAAGCCATCGCCATGGCCGACCAGGCTGGCTACGCGGCCATCGTGTCGCACCGTTCCGGTGAGACCGAGGACACCACCATCGCCGACATCGCCGTGGCGACCACCGCGACCCAGATCAAGACGGGTTCACTGTGCCGCAGCGACCGCGTGGCCAAATACAACCAGTTGTTGCGGATCGAACAAGCGCTGGGCAGCGCCGCGCGTTATGCGGGGCGTCACGCGTTCGTCTCGCTCAAGCGATAGTCGTGCGCAACTGGCGCTGGCTGTTGCTGGTGCTGGCCGGACTGCTGGCGTGGCTGCAGTACCGCTTCTGGTTCGGTCCGGGAAATTCCGGCGAGGTGCTGGTGCTCGAAAGTCAGGTCGAGCACCAGAAGCGCGATAACGAAGGATTGCAACAACGCAACGCCGCACTCGCTGCCGAGGTCAAGGACCTCAAGGACGGCGAGGCGGCCATCGAGGAGCGCGCGCGTAGCGAACTGGGCATGATCAAACCTGGCGAGAAGTTCTACCGCGTGGTCGAGAACGCGCCGGTGTCCAAGGCACCGGACGCTGACCCGTCGCCGGCGTCCACAGCGTCCCCGGCACCGGGCGAGCAGCCCTGATGGCCGCGGTCTGGGCCGTGGTGCCGGCGGCGGGTCGCAGCACTCGATTCGGCGGCGTCACGCCCAAACAGTATCTGCAGGCCGGTGGGCGTCCCTTGCTCGCGCATGCGCTGGAGGCGCTGTTGGCGCATCCGGCGGTGGCTGGGGCGATGGTCGCACTTGGCATCGACGATGCGCAGTGGCCGGGCTGGACCGAGCTGGCTGGCAAGCCGGTGCTGACCTGTCTGGGCGCGGGCAGTCGTGCCGGCTCGGTGCTGGCCGCGTTGCATGCCTTGCCGGAGTCGGTCAAGGCGGACGATTTCGTGCTGGTGCACGACGCGGCGCGTCCCAATCTAGCGCTGGCCGATTTGGACCGACTGCTGGAGACCGGTCGCGGTGATCCCGTCGGTGCGATTTTGGCCGCGCCGGTACGCGACACGCTCAAGCGCGCTGGCGATGATGGGGGCATCGACGGAACCGAGCCGCGTGAGCGCTTGTGGCGCGCGCTGACCCCACAATTGTTTCGTCGTTTTCAGTTGAGTCGTGCGTTGGAGCAGGCAGAGGCGAATGGTGTGGAGGTGACCGACGATGCCATGGCAATGGAGTTGCTGGGGTTGCGGCCGCTCCTGGTCGAGGGCGCGGAGGACAACTTCAAGATCACCACCCCGGCCGATCTGGCACGCTTCGAGTTCGCGTTGTTCCAGCGCGAACGGCAACCGTGACCGGCCCGTTGTGTACGACCGACGCTGCGCTTTGGTGCGGCGTGCGAATCTCTTCCTTTTGCGGACGACCTTTCCATTTCTATGTCGATGTCTAACTTGCCTGCCTTCCGTATCGGCCAGGGCTACGACGTCCATGCCTTCGGTGATGGCGACCACGTGATGCTGGGCGGCGTGCGCGTCCCCCACGCGCACGGCGTGCTGGCCCACAGCGACGGCGACGTGGTGATCCATGCCTTGTGCGATGCCTTGCTTGGGGCATTGGCGCTGGGCGACATCGGTCAGCATTTCCCGCCTTCTGATCCGCGTTGGAAAGGTGCCGACAGTGCGCAGTTCCTGGTGCATTGCGACAGCCTGTTGCGCGAGCGCGGCTGGCGTCTGGGCAATGCCGACATCACCGTGGTCTGCGAGTTACCGAAGATCGGCCCACATGCGCCAGCGATGCGCGCGCGTCTGGCCGGCTTGCTGCACGTGGATGTGGATTGCGTCAGCATCAAGGCCACCACCAGCGAAAAACTCGGTTTTACCGGGCGTGGCGAAGGCATCGCGGCGCAGGCGGTGGTGCTGCTGGTGGCGCGATGAGCGCATTGCCGCGCGCGTTCGGCGTGGCTGCGCTGCAGGCGCGGATGCGTTGTGTGGCGGAAGACTTTCAGGTCGAGGAAATGCCCGCGTTCGCGCCGAGCGGCGAGGGTGAGCACTTGTTATTGAGCGTGCGCAAGCGTGGCATGAACACCGCGTTTGTCGCCCGCCGCCTTGCGCAGTGGGCCGGCGTGGCAGAGATGGCGATCGGCTATGCGGGCATGAAGGACCGCCATGCGGTCACCACCCAGCGTTTTTCGGTGCATCTGCCCAAACGCGTGGCTCCAGCCCTGGAAACCTTGCTCGATGCCGACCTGCAAGTGCTGGAAACGCATTGGCACAATCGCAAGCTGCCGCGTGGCGCGCTGGCCGGTAATGCCTTCGTGCTGGTGTTGCGTGAAGTGCGTGGCGCGCGTGCCGCGATTGATGCGCAGTTGGCGCAGATCGCCGCGCGTGGCATTCCCAACTGGTTCGGCGAGCAGCGCTTCGGCCGCGATGGCGGCAACGTCGCGGCCGCGCTGGCGATGTTCGGCGGACGTCGGGTGCGTCGCGAGCAGCGCACGCTGCTGCTGTCGGCGGCGCGTTCGGAATTGTTCAACCGGGTGCTGGCGGCGCGTGTGAGCGCGGGCAGCTGGGATCGCCCGCTCGATGGCGAAGTCTGGATGCTGGATGGCAGCCGCAGCGTGTTCGGTCCGGAGCCATGGACCGATGCGCTGGCCGAGCGTTTGCAGCGCTTCGATATCCATCCTTCGGCACCGCTGTGGGGAAGTGGCGCATTGCGCAGCGCCGAAGCGGCGCAGGCGCTGGAACTGGCGGCATTGGACGATGCGCTTGCGCTGCGTCTGCGCGAAGGGCTGGAGCGCGAGGGACTGAAACAGGAACGGCGTGCGACCCGCTTGCGTGTCGCCGATCTGCATTGGCGTTGGTTGGACGGGCGCGATGACGTGCTGGAGTTGCGTTTCGCGCTGCCGCCGGGCAGTTACGCCACCGCCTTGTTGCACGAACTGGGCGAGGTCGTTGACGCGGGCCAGACGCGCGACGATTTCACTGCGGCGTTGCCGTAACCGCGCGCGGTGTCAGCGCCGCGCCAGCAGCACCAGCAGCGCGCCGGTGCCGCCCTGGGCCGGTGGCGCGGAATGGAACGCCAGCACGTCGTTGCGCTGGCGCAGCAGGCGGTCCACCAGATTCTTCAACAACGGCGTGCCGCACGATTGCAGCCCCTTGCCATGCACGATGCGCACGCAACCCAATTCGTGCGCGTGCGCCTCGGCCAGGAACTGGCGTAGCAGCGCCTCGGCTTGTGTGGCGGTGGCGCCGTGCAGGTCCAGCTCGTCCTGTGCCGAGAACTGGCCCTTGCGCAGCCGCTGGAACACCCGCGCCGGCAGATGTGCGCGGCGATAGCTGGCGATATCGCCGGCTTCCAGCGGCGCACGTTCGCGTAGCAGCGTTTGGAACTCGCTTTGCGCCTGGGCATCATCGCGTTCGGCCATGCGCGCACGCGGCTTGGGCCGTGGCTTGGTATTGGCCGGTGGCGTCGCGTTGAGCGGCGCCACCGGGCCGATTGCCGCGCGGAACAAGGCGGTGGGGTCTTCGTCTTCGGGGTACGACATGCGCACAGCTTAGAGCGTGTCGTGCGGGTTGAGGGGAAATGATGCCGTGCGTGGGTGGCGTGTCGAGATGGCATGGTGTGCCGCGTCAGCATGTCGGCAGCGACCTGGCACAGTGCATCCGGTATCATGTTTCGGTTTTCGAGGAGCAGCATGCGCGTATTAGTGAGCAACGACGATGGCGTCGACGCCCCCGGCATCCGGATGCTGGCTGAGCATCTGCGCGGTGCCGGCCATCAGGTGACGGTGGTCGCGCCCGACCGCGATCGCTCCGGCGCGAGCAACTCGCTGACTCTGGATGTCCCGATCCGGATCAAGCGCATCGACCACGACACGTGCAGCGTTGCCGGGACGCCGACCGACTGCGTGCATCTGGCGCTGACCGGCATGCTCGACTTCGAGCCGGACATGGTGGTCTCCGGGATCAACAACGCGCCCAACCTCGGCGACGATGTGATCTATTCCGGAACGGTGTCGGCGGCAATGGAAGGCCGCTTCCTGGGCCTGCCTGCGGTGGCGGTGTCGCTAGCCTCCCACAACCACGCCCCGCAGCATTTCCAGAGCGCCGCGCGGGCCGCTGTCGAGATCGTGGCGCAACTGAAGGCCGATCCGCTGCCGGCGGACACCATTCTCAACGTCAACGTACCCGACCTACCATGGCAGGACATCAAAGGCTTCGAAGTCACCCGGCTCGGCAATCGCCACCGCTCCGAAGCGTGCCTGCCGCAATCGGATCCGCGTGGGTGCACCGTGTATTGGATCGGCCCGGCCGGGCGTGAGCAGGATGCCGGCCCGGGCACCGATTTCCATGCGGTGCGTACCGGCTTCATTTCGATCACCCCGATCCAGGTCGATCTCACCCGCTATCAGGCGCTGGAAACGCTCGCCAGTTGGGTCGGCGGCCTCAGCGCGGCGTTGGGTCGGTCGGCATGACCCCACGGTTGCGCCTGCAATCGGAAGCGATTGGCATCGGTATGACCTCGCAGCGCGTGCGCGACCGTTTGGTGGCGCGTCTGCGCGAGTCCGGTATCGCCGACGAGCGCGTGCTCAACGCCGTGCGTACCGTGCCTCGGCACCTGTTCATCGATGAGGCCCTGGCGTCGCGTGCTTACGAGGACACCGCTCTGCCGATCGGTCACGGGCAGACCATTTCCCAGCCCTGGGTGGTTGCACGGATGACCGAGGCCGTACTCGACGTCGCGCCGAAGAAGGTGCTGGAAGTCGGCACCGGCTCCGGCTATCAGGCGGCGATTCTGGCCGCGCTGGGGCTGGAGGTGCATACGGTCGAGCGCATCGGCGATTTACTGCGGCAGGCGCGCAAGCGCTTTCGCCAGCTCGGTATGAACGTGCGCAGCAAGCATGACGATGGTCGTATCGGTTGGCCCGAGCACGGCCCCTACGATGCGATTGTGGTCACCGCCGCAGCGCCGGCGCTGGTGAACGCGCTGGTCGAGCAATTGGCTCCGCGTGGCTGCCTGGTGGCACCTGTGGGCGAGGCATCGGCGCAGTCGCTGGTGCGCCTGCGTCGCGATGCTGACGGCGTCATCGAACACGACGTGCTGGCCCCGGTGACCTTTGTCCCGTTGCTGTCGGGCATGCTGGATTGAATCACCGGAGCCGCACCGCATGAAGATATTCGGGCCGCTGTACGAGCGTGCCATCCTCTGGTCGCGGCATCGTCACGCGCCGATGCTGCTGACCGCGCTGAGTTTCGCCGAAGCCATCGTGTTTCCGGTGTTGCCGGAAGTCATGCTGGCACCGATGTCGCTGGCGCAGCCGCGGCGTTCGCTGTGGTTCGCCACGTTGAGCCTGATCGGCTCGATCGCTGGCGCGATGATCGGGTACCTACTCGGTCATTTCGCCTTCGCGGCAGTGCAGCCGTTGATCGATTGGCTGGGATGGACGCAGAAAATCGACGCGCAGGTCAGCCACCTGCGCGCGCTGATCGTCGCCTCGCCCTGGAAGGCATTCTGGTTGCTGGTTCTGGCCGGCTTTACGCCGATTCCGCTGAAGATATTCACCTGGGCCTCAGGCATTGTTGGAGTGCCGCTGCTACCGTTTCTGGCGAGCATGCTGGTCGGTCGCGGCAAACGTGTCTATCTGGTGGCAGGCGCGATCCGTCTCGGCGGGCCGCGCGCGGAAGCTGCGTTGCGCCGCTGGATCGAGCCGCTGGGCTGGTGCGCGATGGCGATTCTGGTGCTGTTGGTGCTGTGGATCCTATGGAGAGCGAAATACGGATGAGCATCGATCCGATCATGCGGGGCGGTCTGCGTGGTGGCGCCGTGGTGCTGGTCGCTTTGGCGCTCGGTGCGTGCAGTAGTGCCACGGTGGTGCGGACTTCCTCTTCTGCCCAGACACCGGTGCGCTCCAGTGTGACGACGCCGCGCGTGTCCGCCGCCAAGCCCGGTGTCAGCGCGACCGTGCATCACGGCGACACCCTGTACGCGATCGCCCGCGCCAACAATGTCACCCCGCAGGATCTGGCCGCCTGGAACCGGTTGTCGCCGCCGTACACGATCTATCCTGGGCAGTCGCTGAAGCTGTATCCACCTGGGACAACGACTGCGGCTCAGCCCGGTAGTGCGTCGGTGTCGCCGCCGACAGGAGCCACCGCCACCGTCGCAGTCACGGAGGCCCGGCCTGCGAACGCAACCCCAGCGACGACCCCGGCGAGCAGCGGTTTCGGGTGGCGCTGGCCGGCCGATGGTGCGATCGTCAGCCGTTTCGTCGGCGGCGAGGCGACCAGGCAGGGCGTGGATATCGCCGGCAGCAGCGGTCAGCCGGTGCGGGCCGCTGCGGACGGCGTGGTGGTGTACTCCGGTGCCGGCCTGGTTGGCTATGGCGAGCTGATCATCGTCAAGCACAACGATCAATGGCTGTCGGCCTACGGTCACAACCGTAAGCGTCTGGTCAACGAAGGCCAGAACGTGAAGGCCGGCCAACAGATCGCCGAAATGGGCCACAGCGGCGCGGCGCGCGACATGCTGCACTTCGAGATTCGCTACAACGGCAAACCGGTGGACCCGCTGCTGTACTTGCCGGCCAAGTAGACGCTGCTGTCCCGCGCTGCCGGTTCTGAGCCGATTCAAGCCAGATCGGCCGGCTGTGCTCGATCTGTGCAATCCAATGAGTCGTAGCACGCTGCGCGCATTGATCAAAACCTATCGTTCCGGACCAATGCGTATCGTGCTGGCCGCGAATGCGTCAGCCGCAAAGCGGGATCGCAGAGCAGCGCCGCCGCCGCCGCGCGCCGACGGACGGCGTGTCTGCGCTCAGCCTTCGAGCAGAAAGCCGGCCGCCACGCGCCGACCCTCGGCGGCCAGTACGTTGTAGGTGCGGGCGGCGGCGGCGTTGCTCATCGCCTCGATACCGATGCCGCGGGTAAGGAACAGGGCCATCACCGCCGCCGAGGGAAACACCTGGTGCTCGCCCGTGCCGAGAATGACCAGGGCCGGGTTCAACGCCAGCAGGGGCTGCAGATGCCGCGGATCCAACGCGCTCGCCGTTGCCGTCTCCCATTCCTCGACAAGGGTGTCCGGGGCGAGGATGAAGCTGCGGGTCAGCAGGCGTTCGTTCACCTTGGCCTGACGGCCATCGGCCATCCGCAGGGCGTAGCTGTAATCGGGCAGCTCCTGGGTCAGTTGCATGACGTCACCCTGCTGCGGTCAGCCGCGTGGTAGCACGATCTGGCGGTCTTCCTTGGCCGGACGGTACAAAATGGCAGTGTGGCCGATCCGCTGCACCAGCGCGCTGTGCGACTGTTCGACCAAGCTGCCGATGGCGCTATCGCGGGTCTCGCGGTCGTCGCCGCCGACTTTCACTTTGACCAGTTCGTGACGTTCCAGCACCTCGTCCAGTTCGGCCAGGAACGCAGTGGTGACGCCCTTGCTGCCGATTTGCAACAGGGGTTTGAGGTCGTGTGCCATGCCGCGCAGGAAGCGGTTCTGGGACGGGGTCAGTCGGATCGACATGCAAGTGGCAGCAGGGTTGGCAGGGGCGATCAGGGTATCATGGTCGCCCTTTCCGCCCGCCCGTCCATGGCCACCCGCAGCAAAAGCAGCCAACGCTGGCTACGCGAACATTTCGCCGATCCCTTCGTGAAGAAGGCCCAGGCCGAAGGCATGCGTTCGCGCGCCGCCTACAAGCTCGAAGAACTCTTGCAACGCGACAGGCTGTTGAAGCCGGACATGGTCGTGGTCGATCTTGGCGCAGCCCCCGGTGGCTGGTCGCAGCAGGTGCGCAAATCGATGGGCGAGCGCGGCCGAGTTCTGGCACTGGACATCCTGGAGATGCCGCCGCTGGCCGGTGTGGAGTTCCTTCATGGTGACTTCAGGGAAGAAGCCGTGCTATCGCAATTGGAGGCCATGCTGGGCGAGACGGCGGTGGACCTTGTGTTGTCGGATATGGCCCCAAATAAAAGTGGAATGGATGCGGTGGACCAGCCGCGCATGATGCATCTGGCGGAATTGGCGATGGCGTTCGCCGATAGCCACCTCAAGCCGAACGGTGCGTTCTTGATCAAGCTGTTCCAGGGAGTTGGGTTCGACGACTACATTCGCGCGATGCGCCGCCGCTATGAGAAGGTGACCATCCGCAAGCCGGCCGCCTCGCGCAAGCGCTCGCCGGAGGTCTATGCCCTGGGACAGGGTAAGCGCGACCAAATTAAGTAAACTGAACACGCCATGTTACGCATCGAGACAGAGTTGAAGGGGCACCGGAGCCAATGAGGATGAACGACTTGACCAAAAATCTGCTGTTGTGGGTAGTCGTCGCCGTCGTGCTGATGGTGGTCTTCCAGAGTTTCTCGCCGCGGCTGGCCGGTGGCGGGGGCAACGACACCGTGACCTATACGCAGTTCCTGAAGGACGTGGATGCTGGCCGGGTGAAGTCGGTCGATTTCACCGACGATACCGGCTTGTCGGTCACGGCAATCCGCTTCAAGCGCGACGACAACAGCGAAGCCACGGTCTACGGCCCACGCGACGACAAGCTGGTCGACGTGCTGTACAGCAAGAACGTGGAGATGACCCGGCAGAAGCCGACCAGCGGGCCGGGTTTCTGGTCGTTGGTGCTGAATTTCCTGCCGGTCATCCTGATCATCGGCTTCTGGTTGTTCATCATGCGCCAGATGCAGGGCGGTGGTGGCGGTGCCAAGGGCGCGATGTCCTTCGGTAAATCGCGGGCCAAGCTGCAGGGCGAGGACCAGATCAAGATCACCCTCGCCGACGTCGCCGGGTGCGACGAGGCCAAGGAGGAGGTCGGCGAACTGGTCGACTTCCTGCGCGACCCGAGCAAGTTCACCAAACTCGGCGGCAAGATTCCGCGCGGCGTGCTGATGGTCGGTCCGCCCGGCACCGGTAAGACCCTGCTGGCCAGGGCAATCGCTGGCGAGGCCAAGGTGCCGTTCTTCAGCATCTCCGGCTCGGACTTCGTGGAGATGTTCGTCGGCGTCGGCGCCAGCCGCGTACGCGACATGTTCGAGCAGGCCAAGAAGCATGCGCCGTGCATCATCTTCATCGACGAGATCGACGCGGTCGGCCGTCACCGTGGCGCTGGCCTGGGCGGCGGCCACGACGAGCGCGAGCAGACGCTCAACCAGTTGCTGGTGGAAATGGACGGGTTCGAGGGCGGCGAGGGCGTGATCGTGATCGCTGCCACCAACCGTCCCGACGTACTCGATCCGGCGTTGCTGCGTCCGGGGCGCTTCGACCGCCAAGTGGTAGTGGGCTTGCCCGATGTGCGTGGTCGCGAGCAGATCCTCAAGGTGCACATGCGCAAGTTGCCCCTGGCCGACGATGTCGAGCCGCTGGTGATCGCGCGTGGGACACCGGGGTTTTCCGGCGCGGACCTGGCCAACTTGTGCAACGAGGCGGCACTGTTCGCCGCGCGCGAGTCGGTCAAAGAGGTGCGGATGGAACACTTCGACCGCGCCCGCGACAAGATCCTGATGGGCGCCGAGCGCCGCTCGATGGCGATGAGCGAGGACGAGAAGACCCTCACCGCCTACCACGAGGCCGGCCATGCCATCGTCGGCCGATTGGTGCCCGAACATGATCCGGTCTACAAGGTCACCATCATCCCGCGCGGGCGGGCGCTGGGCGTGACCATGTACCTGCCGGAGGGCGACAAGTACTCGATGAATCGCGTGGCGATCGAGTCGCAGTTGTGCTCGCTATATGGCGGTCGCGTGGCCGAAGAACTGATCTTCGGTACCGACAAGGTCACCACCGGCGCCTCCAATGACATCGAGCGTGCGACCAAGATGGCGCGCAACATGGTCACCAAGTGGGGGCTGTCCGACGAACTGGGGCCGATTGCCTATGGCGAAGAAGACGACGAAGTGTTCCTGGGCCGTTCTGTGACCCAGCACAAGAGCGTCTCAGACGATACCGCGCGGCGGATCGATGAAGTGGTGCGTTCGATCCTGGACAAGGCGTATGCGAAGACCACGCAGATCCTGACCGAAAACCTGGACAAGCTGCACACCATGTCGCAGTTGCTGCTGCAGTACGAAACCATCGACGCCCCGCAGATCGACGCGATCATGGAAGGCCGCGATCCGCCGCCGCCGATGGGCTGGGGCAAGTCCGGCAAGGACGGCGGCAACGACCAGGGCAGTTCGCGGCCATTACCGCCGATCGCCGGGCCTGCCGAGCAGTTGTAGCGTTGCCAGCGCTCACGTGCGCAGACGAGCCAGGGAGCGATCCCTGGTTTTTTTGTCGCCGGCGGAAGTTTGGTCGGGGCGCGCAAACGCCATGCTCATCGGGCGACTGTGGTTCTGCGCGACAATGATGTTTGCGCGGTGTGTCCATTGCCATGCTGCGGTCCCGTTCGACGCGACCGTCAACGGCATGCCGTTGTTGCCCTCGTGTGCCGTTATCGGCGTAACCGTCGCGGCGCGTAGGCGGCCCTTCCCGGCTGCACAGATGACCAGGAGACCTGTTTGATGTTCGATACCTCGCCTCGCCTGGATTGCGCTGGCCGCATCCTGGTGCTGGACCGCCCACGGATCATGGGCATCGTCAACGTCACCCCCGATTCGTTCTCCGATGGCGGCGCGCATGCGACGGTCGAAGCGGCGGTTGCGCATGGCCTGCGTCTGGCCGAGGAGGGCGCGGACCTGCTCGATATCGGTGGTGAATCGACCCGGCCTGGCGCCACGCCGGTGCCGGTGGAGGAAGAACTGCGTCGCGTCATTCCAGTGATCCAGCGACTGGCCGCGCAGACCTCGCTGCCGCTGAGCGTTGACACCTTCAAGCCGGAGGTGATGCGCGCGGCGGTGGCGGCCGGTGCCGGCATGATCAATGACGTGCAGGCCTTGCGTGCGCCCGGCGCGTTGGATGCGGCGGCGGACTTGCGCGTGCCCGTGATCCTGATGCACATGCCCGGCGACGCCTACGCGGCAGGCAATGCGCCGCACTACGACGACGTGGTCGCTGAGGTGCATCGATTCCTGGTCGAGCGGATTTTCGCTGCGGAGATGGCTGGGATTGAAAAGCGTTGCTTGCTGATCGATCCAGGCTTCGGGTTCGGCAAGAGCACTGCCGACAATGTGCAGTTGCTCGCGCACTTGCCGCGTTTGTGCGAGTTGGGCGTTCCGGTGCTGGCGGGTTTGTCGCGCAAGCGCAGTATCGGCGAGCTGACCGGACGCGCGGCGCCGGAACAGCGTGTGGCCGGCTCGGTCGCCGCGCACCTGCTGGCGGCGCAGCGCGGCGCATTGCTGCTGCGCGTGCACGACGTCGCCGCGACCGTGGACGCACTGACGGTCTGGCAGGCGGTACACGCCGTGCCGTCGCCGCGTGTTGCGACCGGGACGGCAACGCCGATCCGCTGGCCGGACGAGGACTGATGCCGGCCGACCAGCGCCCGCGCGCGATCGCGTTGATGGGCCCGACTGCCTCGGGCAAGACTGCGGTGGCCATCGCCCTGGCCGAGCGCTACGGTGGCGAGATCGTCAGCGTCGATTCGGCCCTGGTGTACCGAAATCTGGAGATCGGCGCGGCCAAGCCCGACCCCACACAGCGGGCACGGGTGCCGCACCATCTGCTGGATCTGCGCGATCCCTGGCAGACCTATTCGGCGGCCGAATTCGCGGTGGATGCGCGCGCCGCACTGCAGGGAATCGTCGCCCGTGGTCGCCTGCCGATCCTTGCCGGCGGGACCGGCCTGTACTTTCAGGCCCTGCTCGAAGGCCTGGCGCCGATGCCGCCGGCCGATGCGCAGTTTCGGGCCGCATTGGCCGCGCGTGCGGGTGCCGAAGGCTGGACCGCATTGCATGCGCAATTGCAACAGGTCGACCCGGTGGCAGCGCAGCGGATCGGCACGGGCGATGCGCAGCGCATCCAGCGCGCGTTGGAGGTTTACCAACACAGTGGGCGGCCGATCAGTGACTGGCAGGCCCAGCCCAGGCCACCTCGGTTGCCGCTGCGGGTACTCAAATTGATCTTGGCGCCCAGCGAGCGCAGCGTGCTGCATCGGCGCATCGAAGCGCGTTTCGACGCGATGCTGGCGCAAGGGTTTCTCGACGAGGTGCGTGCATTGCGCGCTTTGCCCGCCATGGTTGCGCTGGAACAGCCATTGCAACTGCCAGCGGTGCGTGCGGTCGGCTATCGTCAGGCATGGGAGTACCTGGACGGCGAGACCGACGCGGCGACCTTCCGCGCACGTGGCATCGCCGCCACCCGCCAGCTTGCCAAGCGTCAATTGACGTGGCTACGCGGCGAACTGGACGCGCGCTGGTTCGACCCGGAGGGCGATGCTGGGCGTTTGCAGGCGGCGCTGGAATCCTTCCTCGCCTGAGCCGGATTCCTGTCGCGCTGTGCTTGCGCTCGTGGTTGTGTACCATCAGCGTTCCGGACCACGCCAGGGGAGCTGCATTGGCGTGCCGGACAATAAAAACAATAAGTTCGGGAGTGAAGCATGTCTAAGGGGCAATCCTTGCAAGATCCTTTTCTCAACGCGTTACGGCGTGAACGGGTGCCTGTGTCGGTATATTTGGTCAACGGGATCAAGTTGCAGGGGACGATCGAGTCGTTCGATCAGTTCGTGGTGCTGTTGCGTAACACCGTGAGTCAGATGGTCTACAAACACGCCATTTCCACCGTGGTGCCGGCGCGCAACGTGCGTGTCGGGCCGGGGGGTGGTTATGTGCAGCAGAATGAAGGTGGCAGTGCGGGCGATGACGAAGCTGAGTAGTGGGTTGTTGAAGGCTGGAGTTGCAGGTGTTTGATCGGTCGCGTCGCGGCGAACACGCACTGTTGATCCAGCCCTACGCGGGCGGTCCGTTGCAAGACGACGTGTTGGAAGAGTTCGCCGATCTGGCACGCTCGGCTGGCGCCAGCATCGCGGTGACCGTGACCGCGCGTATCGACAAGCCCAGCCCGTCCACCCTGATCGGCAGCGGCAAGCTGGAGGAAGTGAAGGCGGCCGCCGATGCCAGCGGCGCCGATCTGATTCTGGTCAATCACGCGCTCAGCCCGGGCCAGGAGCGTAATCTGGAGAAATACTTGGAGCGGCGCGTGATCGACCGCACCGGGCTGATTCTGGATATCTTCGCTCAGCGCGCACGCAGCCACGAAGGCAAACTGCAGGTCGAGCTGGCGCAATTACGGCACATGGCCACGCGCCTGGTGCGTGGATGGACCCACCTGGAGCGTCAGCGCGGTGGTGCGATCGGCTTGCGCGGTCCTGGCGAAACCCAGTTGGAAACCGACCGACGCCTGCTGCAGAAGCGGGTGGAGCAGTTGCAGAAGCGCTTGGAAAAGGTCGAAGTCCAGCACACGCAAATGCGTCGCGCGCGGGTACGCAGTGAACTGCCACGGATTGCCGTGGTCGGCTATACCAACGCGGGCAAATCGACCCTGTTCAATGCGCTGACCGGTGCCGAGGCCTATGCCGCCGATCAGTTGTTCGCGACATTGGACCCGACCGTGCGCCGGATCGCCTTGCCTGGTGGCAATGCAATGCTCGCCGATACCGTCGGCTTCGTGCGCAACCTGCCGCACGAACTGGTCGCCGCGTTCCGCTCCACCCTGTCCGAGGCGCGTGAGGCCGATTTCCTGCTGCATGTCGTCGATGCTGCCGATCCATTGCGCGAGGAGCGCATCGCGCAGGTCGACGAGGTGCTGCACGCGGTCGGCGCTGGCGAGCTGCCGCAGTTGCTGGTGTTCAACAAGATCGATCGTATCGAGGGTGCCGAAGCGCGCCACGATGCACAGGACGGCGTTCCCGACACGGCACGGCGCGAGCGCGTGTGGATCTCGGCACGCGACGGACGTGGCCAGGATCTGCTGCAACAGGTGCTCGGCCAGCGCCTGGGATTGCGTCACGTGCAGGGACGTTTGCGCCTTCCACCGAGCGCTGGGCGCCTGCGTTCGCAGTTGCACCAGTTGCAAGTGATCCGCAGTGAGCAGAGCGACGAGGATGGCTGGCTGCTGCAGGTGGACATCCCGATCACCGAAGCCGAGCGCCTTGCCGCCAGCACCGACGGCGCGCCGATCCGCGCGCTGTTGCCGCCGCGCGAGCAAGAGGAATGGCAGCGGCGCTGAGCGCTCTGCTTGGAGCTGACTTGTCGCACGACATTGATCGGGCGTAGTGCGCTATCGATGTCGATCTGGCATAGGTGCGGCTGTCGCAGACGGCCAGGCCATCCGCTGGCGCGCGCGCGACAGCCACGGCGAATTGGGCTACAAAGCGCATTGGTTTTCCGAGTCGCGCCATGAGCCTGCCTACCGATCAAGACCTGCTGCATCTTGCCACCGAGCTGAGTGAGCGACTGCGTTGCGCACGCGAACGGCTCGTCACCGCCGAGAGTTGCAGCGGTGGCTGGATCGCCAAAGTGATGACCGACGTGGCCGGTTCGTCGGCCTGGTTCGACTGCGGCATCGTCGCCTACAGCTACGAAGCCAAGCAGGCGTTGCTCGGAGTACGTCCGCAGACGCTGGAGCAGCATGGCGCGGTCAGCCGCGAGACGGTGATCGAAATGGTGTCTGGCGCGTTGGTCAGTTCCGGGGCCAGCATCGCGGTGGCGGTCACCGGCATCGCCGGACCTGGTGGCGGTTCGGCGGACAAGCCAGTGGGCAGCGTCTGGCTGGGCTGGAAGCGGCGCGGTGATTATGCCAGTGCACAACTGTTCCACTTCCCCGGCGACCGCGACGCGGTGCGTCGGCAGACCGTGGCGGCGGCCCTACGCGGTCTGGACGCGCTGCTGTGAACGCCGCTGAGCACAGCGATAGCGGATGTGCGCGATGTGGAAAACCGTGATCGTGGCGCCGACGTTGGATCACCCGTCAGCCTGCCGCAACTCATCGATGCCCTGGGCGAGGCAACGATAAGGCGATTTTCAATTCTGTTGGCGTCACTTCTCTTGCTTGCCGCGTCGTGCTTGCCGCGCGGCAACCGCCTGGCGATCTGCCGCACGGTACTTGCCGGTCTGCCGCACGGTACTTGCCGGGTCGAGCCTGCGGCATGTTCTTCTGGATCTGGCGCAACGCGCGCTGAGCATGCCGATGGTTGCAGTCGGGGGCGACCCTTGCGTACCGTGCTGTCAAGCGCTCAACCACGTCGGGCGAAGCATGCGATTGGAGTGGTTGGTGCGTGGTGGCGACATGGAGGGTTGCCTTTTGGGATTTTTAGTAGTATTACTACTAATCATGGAGCTAACCGAAACCCAGCAGGCGATTCTCGACTTGATCGCCGAGCGCATCGAACACGAGGGCGTCCCGCCGTCGCAAACGGAAATTGCCCGCGCCCTCGGCTTCAAGGGCGTGCGCGCCGCGCAATATCACCTTGAGGCACTGGAGCAGGCAGGCGCGATCCGGCGCGTGCCGGGACAGGCGCGTGGAATCCGCTTGCTGGGCGGAACGGGCGTGCCGGCACCGCCGCCGCAGGTGGATAAGGCCGAGGTCCTACGCCTACCGGTGCTGGGGCGCGTCGCGGCCGGTTTGCCGATTGGTGCGGACATCGGCTCCGACGATTTCGTGGTACTGGACCGGGTGTTTTTCTCGCCAGCGCCGGATTACCTGCTGAAAGTGCAGGGCGACTCGATGCGCAACGAAGGCATCTTCGATGGCGACCTGATCGGTGTCCACCGTACTCGCGATGCGCGTTCGGGCCAGATTGTCGTGGCGCGGATCGAGGAAGAAATCACCGTCAAGCTGCTCAAGATCGGCAAGGACCGCATTCGTCTGCTACCACGCAATCCGGACTACGCGCCGATCGAAGTGTTGCCCGATCAGGACTTCGCCATCGAAGGGCTGTATTGCGGTCTGCTGCGTCCCAATCGCTGATGCGGCGGGGGCAGGGCATGCACGACACCGTTCTTGGGACTTCCCCGACCTTGCAGATCGCCATTCGCCGCTGTCCTAGGCACGCTCGATCACATTATTTTGGCTGCGCCACGCGTCGTCTCAGCCTGTGCGATACCAGGTCATTACATTGAACCCACTCCGCACATCCTCCTCACCTTCCAAGGAAACAACAATGGACGAGAACAAGAAGCGCGCGCTCGCGGCCGCCCTGAGTCAGATCGAAAAGCAGTTCGGCAAGGGCTCGGTGATGCGGATGGGCGATCGTGTCATCGAAGCCGTGGAAGTGATTCCGACCGGCTCGCTGATGCTGGATATCGCGCTCGGCATCGGCGGCCTGCCGAAGGGGCGGGTGGTCGAGATCTACGGTCCGGAATCTTCGGGTAAGACCACCCTGACCCTGCAGGCCATCGCGCAGTGTCAGAAGAACGGCGGCACCGCTGCGTTCATCGACGCCGAGCATGCGCTGGACCCGGTCTACGCCGCCAAACTTGGCGTCAATGTCGACGAATTATTGCTGTCGCAGCCGGATACCGGCGAACAAGCGCTGGAAATCGCCGATATGCTGGTGCGCTCGGGGTCGGTGGACATCGTGGTGATTGACTCGGTCGCCGCGTTGACCCCGAAAGCCGAAATTGAAGGGGAAATGGGCGATCAACTGCCCGGCCTGCAGGCGCGTCTGATGAGCCAAGCGCTGCGTAAGCTCACCGGCAACATCAAGCGCTCCAATACCCTGGTCGTCTTCATCAATCAGTTGCGCATGAAGATCGGCGTGATGATGCCTGGCCAGAGTCCGGAAACCACCACCGGCGGTAACGCACTGAAGTTCTACGCCTCGGTGAGGTTGGATATCCGCCGCATCGGCGCGATCAAGAAGGGCGATGAAATCATCGGCAACCAGACCAAAATCAAGGTGGTCAAGAACAAGCTGGCCCCCCCGTTCAAGCAGGTCGTCACCGAAATCCTCTACGGTGAAGGCATCAGCCGCGAGGGCGAGCTGATCGACATGGGTGTGGAAGCCAAACTGGTTGAAAAGGCGGGTGCTTGGTACAGCTACGGCAGCGAGCGCATCGGCCAGGGCAAGGACAACGCTCGCGGCTACCTGCGCGACAACCCTCAGGTCGCGGCCAAGTTGGAAAGCGAACTACGCGAGAAGTTCCAACCCACGGAAATCGCACCCAGCCAAGCCGACGCCGAAGACCTCGAAGCGGAATGATTTTCTGCCGGGGGAGCGGTGGAGTCAGTGCCGCTCGTCTCCCTCGGCAGTCTTGATCAAGCTAAGGAGCACGCGTGCCAGGGAGGGACGAATGACGGGTGGTGGATTTTCATGAGTGAAGAGCCTGCGCAAGCGCGACATCGGCGTCGCCGACAACCTGAGCAGACGCCGCTACAGAAGGCTTTGGGACTGTTGGTGCGGCGCGAGCATTCACGCAAGGAATTGACCCGCAAGTTGTTAGCGCGCGGTGTGGAGGTAGAGGCCGCCAATGCGGCAGTGGATCGTCTCAGTGAAGATGGCTGGCAGGACGATGGCCGGTTCGCTGAACTCTTGGTCCGCAGCCGTGCCAGCCTGGGCTACGGGCCGTTGTATATCCGCGCAATGCTAGGCACGCATGGGTTCGATAGCGATGCCATCGCGATGGCCATGGCAACGTTCGACGGCGATTGGGTCGAAAATGCCCGCGACTTGGTGATGCGGCGTTTCGGCGCGGAAGGGTCAAGAGAGCTGCAACAACGGCGCAAGGCCGCCGACCTGCTGGCGCGGCGGGGTTTCGACGGCGACAGCATCCGCGCAGCCATGCGCGATGCCACGGAGGACTGAGGAGGTCGGGCCTGTTACCCTTGGTGGCTTATCTTGTCCGGTTTCTATGCGTCTTCATCGTTGAGGGCGCACCTGAAAACCCGCCCGCTCGTTTACAGCCAGCCCATGAACGCACCCGCCAAATTCTCCACCTCCCAGATTCGTAGTGACTTCCTCGAGTTCTTCAAGGGCAAGGGCCATACCATCGTGCCCTCCGCCCCACTGGTCCCCGGTAACGATCCGACGCTGCTGTTCACCAATTCCGGCATGGTCCAATTCAAGGACGTGTTCCTTGGTGCGGAGAAGCGCAGCTACGTGCGCGCGGCGGATGTGCAGCGCTGTCTGCGTGCTGGCGGCAAGCACAACGATCTGGACTCGGTCGGCTATACCGCCCGCCATCACACGTTCTTCGAGATGCTCGGCAACTGGTCCTTCGGCGATTATTTCAAAAAAGAGGCGATCAGTTGGGCCTGGGAGTTGCTGACGCAGGTGTGGAAATTACCGGCCGAGCGTCTGTTGGTCACGGTCTACCACACGGACGATGAGGCCTATGGCTTGTGGCGCGATATGGTGGGTGTGCCCGAAGAGCGCATCGTGCGTATCGGCGACAACAAGGGGGCGCCTTACGCCTCGGACAACTTCTGGCAGATGGCCGATACCGGGCCCTGCGGGCCCTGTACCGAGATCTTCTACGATCATGGCGCACATATCCCGGGAGGTCCGCCGGGATCGCCGGAGGAGGATGGCGACCGTTTCATCGAAATCTGGAACCTTGTGTTCATGCAGTTCGATCGCCAGCCCGATGGGAACCTGGTGCCGCTGCCGGCACCCTGCGTGGATACCGGGATGGGATTGGAGCGCTTGGCGGCAATCCTGCAGCATGTGCACACCAACTATGAAATCGACCTGTTCCAGACGCTGATCCGTAAGGCTTCCGAGCTGACCGCGACGGCCGATCTGGAGAACAAATCGTTACGCGTGATCGCCGATCACATCCGTGCATGCGCATTCTTGATCGTCGATGGTGTGCTGCCGTCCAACGAGGGGCGCGGCTATGTTCTGCGTCGGATCATCCGTCGTGCCTTGCGTCATGGCTGGATGCTCGGTGTGCGGCAGGCATTCTTCAGCAAGCTCGTGCCGACCCTGGTTGCGCTGATGGGCGAGGCCTATCCCGAACTGGTCGCGGCGCAGGACACCGTGTTGCGGGCGTTACAGGCCGAGGAAGAGCGCTTTGCCGAAACTCTCGACGCCGGGATGAAGATCTTCGAAGACGTTGCTGCGAGTGCGCAGGGAGGCGTGATCGCTGGCGAAGATGCCTTCCGTTTGTACGACACTTACGGTTTTCCGCTGGATTTGACTCAGGACATCGCCCGCGAACGCGCTTTGTGCGTGGACGAGCAGGGTTTCCAGACGGCAATGGAAGAGCAGCGCAGGCGCGCACGCGAGGCCGGCAAGTTCGGCGGCGGCGTGCAGTTGCCGGCCGACTTGGTCGCGACACTGGCGCCGACCGTGTTCCTGGGCTACGACAGCTTGCAGTCCGATGACTTGCGTGTGGTCGCATTGCTCAAGGACGGGCGGCCTGTGCAGTCTGTGCAGGCAGGCGATGCGGTGATCCTGCTGACCGATAAGACACCATTCTATGCGGAATCTGGCGGTCAAGTCGGTGATGTCGGCATGTTGCTGCAGGGCGGCACGCGCTTTGCTGTGGCCGATACGCAGAAGTTCGCCGGCCAGTTCCATGGCCATGTCGGTACGTTGATCGAGGGTACTCTGAAGATCGGCGATGTGCTTTCCGGTCAGGTCGATGCCGAGCGCCGTCGTGCAACTATCCTCAACCACTCTGCGACTCATCTGTTGCATGCCGCGCTCCGCGAGGTCTTGGGAACGCATGTCCAGCAGAAAGGCTCGCTGGTGGCGCCAGATCGCCTGCGCTTCGATTTTTCGCACTTCCAGCCGATCGCGGCCAAGGAGCTGGCGTTGATCGAGCGCAAGGTCAACCAGCAGGTGCGCGCGAACCATGCGGTCCAAGTGCATCAGATGGGAATGCAGGAAGCGCTGGACTTCGGTGCGATGGCGCTGTTCGGCGAAAAATATGGCGAGCGCGTGCGCGTACTGAAGATGGGCGACTACTCCACTGAACTGTGCGGCGGTACGCATGTAACACGCACAGGCGACATCGGCCTGTTCAAAATCACCAGTGAAGGCGGCGTATCCGCCGGCGTCCGCCGCATCGAGGCGGTGACAGGTCAGGGCGCGTTGGATTACGTGTCGGCCGAAGAAGCCATGTTGCATGAGGCTGCCGAGTTAGTCGGTGGCAGCGCGACTGACATGGTAGACAAGATTCGTCAGCTTGGTGACAAGCACAGGCGCCTGGAGCGCGAAATGGAGGCATTAAAAGCCAAGTTGGCCTCCAGCGCTACGGCCGACCTGGCCGGTTCTGCGGTCGATGTGAGCGGAGTGAAAGTGCTCGCGGTACGGCTGGAGGGGTTCGACGCCAAGGCATTGCGCGAGGCGATGGATCGCTTGAAGCAGCAGCTTGGCGACTGTGTGATCGTGTTGGCGGGTGCTAGCGGGGGCAAGGTCGCCCTGGTTTCGGGGGTGAATGGCAGCCCAATGGGACGGGTCAAGGCCGGAGAACTGTTGAGCCAGATCGCCAGTCAAATATCGGGCAAGGGCGGCGGCCGCCCGGACCTCGCCCAGGGTGGTGGTGAGGACGGGCCCGCCCTTGTCCATGCCTTGGCAGGCGTCCCGGGATGGGTCAAACAACATCTCCCCTGAATCTCTATCGGCCCATCTTGCTGCGGGCGCACGGCTTCGATTAAGATCGAACCTCATTTTCCCTATTGGTTATGGTGCGCCCCACGTGGGGTGTCGTGCTGGTGGGAGTGCCGGTCCTAAGGAGAATTTTAAAAATGTTGATCTTGACTCGCCGGGCAGGCGAAACATTGATGATCGGCGATGCGGTCACCGTGACTGTGCTCGGGGTCAAGGGCAATCAAGTGCGTATCGGTATCACCGCGCCGAAGGACGTGGCAGTGCACCGCGAAGAGATCTATCAGCGCATCCAGCGCGGCGACGAGCCGAATTCCCATGGCTCCGGTGGGCATGGTGACTCGTCCGTCGATTGATTTGAAGAAAGGGTTTACCTGAGATGCTCCAACCCTGTATTCTTCGCGGCCGGTCGCGGAATAGCCGCAACGCTTAAATCCGGAGTGATGCCCGAGCGGCAAATCACCAGTGAAGGCGGCGTATCCGCCGGCGTCCGCCGCATCGAGGCGGTGACAGGTCAGGGCGCGTTGGATTACGTGTCGGCCGAAGAAGCCATGTTGCATGAGGCTGCCGAGTTAGTCGGTGGCAGCGCGACTGACATGGTAGACAAGATTCGTCAGCTTGGTGACAAGCACAGGCGCCTGGAGCGCGAAATGGAGGCATTAAAAGCCAAGTTGGCCTCCAGCGCTACGGCCGACCTGGCCGGTTCTGCGGTCGATGTGAGCGGAGTGAAAGTGCTCGCGGTACGGCTGGAGGGGTTCGACGCCAAGGCATTGCGCGAGGCGATGGATCGCTTGAAGCAGCAGCTTGGCGACTGTGTGATCGTGTTGGCGGGTGCTAGCGGGGGCAAGGTCGCCCTGGTTTCGGGGGTGAATGGCAGCCCAATGGGACGGGTCAAGGCCGGAGAACTGTTGAGCCAGATCGCCAGTCAAATATCGGGCAAGGGCGGCGGCCGCCCGGACCTCGCCCAGGGTGGTGGTGAGGACGGGCCCGCCCTTGTCCATGCCTTGGCAGGCGTCCCGGGATGGGTCAAACAACATCTCCCCTGAATCTCTATCGGCCCATCTTGCTGCGGGCGCACGGCTTCGATTAAGATCGAACCTCATTTTCCCTATTGGTTATGGTGCGCCCCACGTGGGGTGTCGTGCTGGTGGGAGTGCCGGTCCTAAGGAGAATTTTAAAAATGTTGATCTTGACTCGCCGGGCAGGCGAAACATTGATGATCGGCGATGCGGTCACCGTGACTGTGCTCGGGGTCAAGGGCAATCAAGTGCGTATCGGTATCACCGCGCCGAAGGACGTGGCAGTGCACCGCGAAGAGATCTATCAGCGCATCCAGCGCGGCGACGAGCCGAATTCCCATGGCTCCGGTGGGCATGGTGACTCGTCCGTCGATTGATTTGAAGAAAGGGTTTACCTGAGATGCTCCAACCCTGTATTCTTCGCGGCCGGTCGCGGAATAGCCGCAACGCTTAAATCCGGAGTGATGCCCGAGCGGCTGAATGAAGGGGCTCCCCTGCTAAGGGAGTATAGGGTCAAAAGCTCTATCGAGGGTTCGAATCCCTCTCACTCCGCCAGTAGTCGACAAACGCCTGCAAAGTAATGATTTGCAGGCGTTTCTTTTTTCGCCAGTGAGCTCGCTTGGGCGAGACGCTTGTGTACGATCTCGGACTGCTTTCCGCGCGACGCCATCGGCCACGACGACGTTCGTTTGTGTATTCAACCCACTGAGGGTGCGGTGGCGTATAAGCTCATCGAACGTCTGGCTGGTGAGGATTTTCCAGGCAATGACGAGAGGGCGGATAGATGGAAGTCCGTTGCACTGCGGATGCCGATCCTTGGTGCGCCTCAGGTGGGCCTTGTGCTTGCCGGTGCAATGACGCGCCCGTGTTCGCTGCCCCTGGTTGCGTGCATATTGCATGATCGTGCTGGTGGACTTGGCGCGGCATAAGCTTGCCAGACTATTCGCTCACGATGCCCTGCGCATTTTCGATACGCGTGGCATGCGCTGGTTGTAGCGGGGGTATGGGCGAGGTGTGGATGGTGAGGATCGTCGTGCGCATGCCTTGAGTGACGATGGCTGGATCTGTTCCGTCGGTGATGCGCCGGCGTGTACGCGTGCCGTCGGTGTCGGGAGGATAATGGCGGCGGTTGTTTTTCGTCTTGGGCACAGCATGAAATGCAGGAATTGATCGCGCGTTATGGCCTGGGTCTGCTCTTCGTCAACGTGTTGGCGTTGTCGTTGGGCTTGCCTGTCCCCGCATTGCCAACCCTGATTCTGGTGGGTGCGACCTATGCGTTACTCCATGGTGTGGGGGTGTGGGTTGCACTGTTGAGCGCGCTTGCGGTGTCGATTCTGGCTAGCCTGCTCGGTGATCTGCTCTGGTTCTGGGCTGGTCGCCGTTATGGCAATCGCACATTGCAGTCGCTGTGCCGGCTGTCGCTGTCGCGCGACAGCTGCATGAGGCAAACCGAGCGCTTCTATGCACGCTGGGGGGTAGGCGTGCTGATGATCGCAAAGTTCGTGCCTGGCTTGTCCATGGTCTCGGTGCCGATGGCCGGTGCGATGCAGGTGCCACTTGCCGCGTTCCTGCGCTACGACACGTTGGGTACCGCGCTGTGGGCGGCTTGTGGTCTGCTGCTCGGTCTATGCTTTGCCGGCCAAGTACAGGCATTGCTGGATTGGTTGAGTTTGCTGGGAGTGCGCGCGTCGCTGTTGCTTGCCGGTTTGCTGGCCTTCTATGTGGGTTATCGGGCTTGGCGTCGTTACAGGTTGATGAAGTCGATGGAGGCCTCGCGCATCGACGTGGACGAACTCTACGCGTTGATGCAGGGCGATGCGGTACCGGTGGTGTTGGATATCCGTGCTCCGGGCTATCGCACGCTGCAGTCGTATGTCATTCCGGGGGCGTTGTCTGTGGACGAGCGACGCATCGACGACATCGTCGCGGTGTTGCCGCGCGAGCGCAAGATCGTTATTTACTGTGCGTGCCCGAATGAAGTGTCCGCTGCCGTGCTGGCCAGGCGGTTGCGCCAGCGGCATTACGATGACGTGGTGCCGTTGCGGGGTGGGTTGGAGGCGTGGCAGATGGCCGGTTATCCGGTGATGGCGGTCGGCGAGCTCGGGCGCCTGTAGCGTCGCATCACGGTGTGGGGGCTGCGTGAGCGTGTGGGCGCAAGGAGGGTAATGCCTGCGTGTCGCTGCGCTTTGCGTGCAAAAGGTGTTCTATGCAGGCTGGCGGTGATGACATCACGGGCGCTTTGTTCGTCGCCCCGATGAGCTTGCTAAAAACAAAAAAAAACGACAAGCAACAACTTGTCGTTTTTTATCTGACTGGTGCGCCCGGAGAGATTCGAACTCCCGACCGCCTGGTTCGTAGCCAGGTACTCTATCCAACTGAGCTACGGGCGCGTTGTCAGGAGCGGAATTATGCGTGAGATGGTTGGATGCGTCAATCCTTCCTTCAAAAAATTCAGCCGATCTCGTTCAGCGAGGCCTTGCGCCAGGATTACCGCTTGCTCGGTTCAGGAGGCGTGGCCGGCCGGTTCGGCTCGGGCTGTACGCATCCATGGACATGAGCTTGCGGGCATGCGCAGCTCTGCACACCAATCTTCCGGGGTCCCGCAGGGCGGCCTGGGGCAGGCTGAAAAGCAGATCCACTGTCGTGCCCGCCATCGCGTAGGTGGTTCAGATCAGTGCGTACCTCGGATGCGCGCATCATCTTGGGACGTTCTGCCACAACAGCTTTCGCTGCGGCGAAGGCGTAGCGACGAGTAGATGCCGAAGCGGTGTCGATTGCAGGCAGTGGCGCGATGTCTCTTTCCCGCGATGTACAAGCTTGTTCATCCGCTGCGTGCGGCACCGAAATGGTCCAATACAACCACTGCGCTGCGACCAGGACGGTAGCTGCCGCGCAGTGCGCGGGCCACGTAGTCGATCGCCGCTGCGCAGGCCGCTGCCAATGACAGGCCCTGGCAGAGTTGTGCGGCGATCGCCGCTGCGAGGGTGCAGCCGGTTCCGTGCGCGTCCAGCGGCAGCCGTGCATGGCTGAATTCGCTGCGGCTGGCGCCATCGTCGTAGCGGTCGATCACCCGTTGGCCTTCGTGTAGATGGCCGCCTTTCAGTAACACTGCGCGCGCGCCAGACTCAAGCAGGGCGGCGATCGCGTGCTCGGCATCGTCGGCGTTCTCGATCGGGCGACGCAGCAGTAACTGCGCTTCCGGAATATTCGGTGTGACCAAGGTCGCCAACGGCAGTAGGCGCTGGCGCAGCGCGTCCAGCGCATCGTCTTCCAGCAGGGTGGCACCGCTGGTCGCCACCATCACCGGGTCCAGAATCACGTAAGGCGGGCGATGGTGTTCCAGCGCATCGGCGACCAGGTCGATCACCGCAGCATTGGCGAGCATGCCGAGCTTGACCGCGGCGATGTCGAAATCGGCGAAGCAGGCGTCGATCTGCGCGCGCAGGAATGACAATGGCGGAATATGCACGGCGGTGACGCCACGGGTGTGTTGCGCGGTGAGTGCGGCCGCCGCAGACAGGCCGTGCACACGGTGCGCGGCGAAGGTTTTCAGATCGGCCTGGATTCCGGCGCCACCACCGGAATCGGTGCCGGCGATGCTCAGCGCGGAGACGGCGATGGGGTCGTTCATGCCTGGATTGTGCAGTGCTGGCGATGCATTGGCGATGGTGCGCTTAGCGCCGCTAACAACACGGCGGTGTTGCCGCTGTTTGGCCGCAGGCAGTGCTTTGAATCCTCATGTGCTGGCAGCACGCTAGGTTGCTTGCGTGCTATCCGCGCCCACCCGCGACTGGCGAGGCTTTTGTTGATCACTCTTCGCGCTCGCGGTAGCGGGAGTGCAGGAGCAGGATGTACAGCGTGCCGACCGTGCCAGTCAGCAGCGCCGGCACCAACAGCGCATTGAAGCCGATGCGGCGGTACGCCAATGCGCCGATGACGCCGCCGAGCAGGAATCCGCCGATGATCAGCAGGCTCAGGCTGATGCGCTGGCGCGGCAGCGGTAGGCCGCTCAGTGCCTGACCCAGGCCGATCCCTAGATCGGTGAACATGCCGGTGAGGTGGGTGGTGCGTACCACCGTGCGGCTGTAGATCGTGGTGGTGGCGTTCTGCAGGCCGCAGGCGGTTGCGGCGAGTAGAGCGCCAAACAACGGCTGATGTTTGAATGCCTGTATTGCCGCAAGTAACAGCAGTGATTCCAGTGCGAGCGCCAGACCATAGCGCCTGCCCAGGCGCAGCCGGCGATCCCGCACGAGGCCGCCCGCCAGCACCGCGCCGCTCAGGAACGCCAGTACCACGCCACTGAGTTGACCGATGGCGCGCGGGTCAGCGTCGGCCAGCGCCGCGCCGAGCAAGGTCGTGGTGCCGGTGAGGTGGGTCACCGCCTGGTGCTCGAAGCCGAGGTAGCCCACCACGTTGACCATGCCGGCCACGCTGGCCAATGCAGCGGCGAAAATCCAGGCCCAGCCTGGCAACGCGAAGTTCATGCGGTTTGCTGACGCGGATGTATCTGACAGCGGCGCAGGCACGCGGCCATCTCAGTGGCTGCCGTTGACCGCGATCTCGGAGAAGCGAAGGCTGGCCGGATCGTAGACCGCGCCCCAGAAGCGATCGCCGCCGCCACAGGCGCGTACTGCATCGACGCTTGGGTTGCGATCACTGTTGTCGTCCGGGGCGAAAGCGTTGACATAGATCGCTTGCTTACCGTTGTACACGATGCCCACGTATTGGCGATCTGAGCCCGATGGATCGGTGATCTGCGGCTGCAGTTGCGCCAGATGCGCTTCCAGTTGCGCGATCTGCTCAGGCGTTGGAATCCAGTAGCCGCTCACCGCGCGCTCGTGGTGTGCGGGGCTGTCGCGCGCGCAGGTGTCCAGCACCTGTGCGGCGGTGCTGTTACGCGTGATCACCCACGATTGCCCGACCTTGAGCGCGGTTGGTACGCTGGCTGGACCCGGTGCGGTGGCGCAGGCGCCGAGCAGGGCCATGACCAGTGCCGCGCCGCTCAGGCGCACGCCCACGATACTCACAGCACCTCCGAGGCATAGTCGGCCAGACGCGAGCGTTCGCCACGGCGCAGGGTGATGTGCGCGCTGTGCGGCCAAGCTTTGAAGCGGTCCACCGCATAGGTGAGACCGGAGGTGGTTTCGGTCAGATAGGGAGTGTCGATCTGTTCGACGTTGCCCAGGCAGACGATCTTGGTGCCGGGGCCGGCACGAGTGATCAGCGTCTTCATCTGCTTGGGCGTCAGGTTCTGCGCTTCGTCCAGGATCAGATAGCGCGACAGGAACGTGCGCCCGCGCATGAAGTTCATCGAGCGGATCTTGATCCGGCTGGCGAGCAGGTCGTTGGTCGCCGCGCGGCCCCAGGCGCCGCCTTCCTGGGTGTGGGTCAGCACTTCCAGGTTGTCGGTCAGCGCGCCCATCCATGGGGTCATCTTTTCCTCCTCGGTGCCAGGCAGGAAGCCGATGTCTTCGCCGACGCTGACCGTCGCACGGGTCATGATGATTTCGCGGTAGCGCTGCTGGTCCATGGTCTGTGCCAGGCCCGCCGCCAGCGCCAGCAGGGTCTTGCCGGTGCCGGCGGTGCCGAGCAGAGTGACGAAGTCGATTTCCGGGTCCATCAGTGCGTTGAGCGCGAAGTTCTGCTCGCGGTTGCGCGCGGCAACGCCCCACACCGCGTGCTGGCCACTGCGGAAGTCGTCCACCAGCGCCAGCGTGGCCTTGCGATCAGCGTTGACCTTGGTCACGCGTAGTTCCACTTCGTCGTCGCCGGGCAGATATAGGTACTGGTTCGGATACCAGTCCTCGTCGGCGGCCAGCGCAATTTCGTAACAGGTGCGACCTTTGTCGCTCCAGCTGCGCAGGTCTTGGTTGTGTTTCTGCCAGAAATGCTCCGGCAGTTCGATCGCGCCGGTGTAGAGCAGGCTGAAATCGTCGAGCGCGCGGTCGTTCTCGTAGTCTTCGGCGGCCAGGCCGCTGATCGCCGCCTTGATCCGTAGGTTGATGTCCTTGGAGACCAGAATCACCGGCGTTTCCGGACGCTCCTCGCACAGCGCCAGTACCGAGGCCAGAATCTTGTTGTCCGGGGCGACGCTGCCGAAGCTGCGCGCGGGCTCGACCGGCTGGATCTGGAAGTACAGCTTGCCGATGCCGCTGTTGCTCTTGAGTTGGATGCCTTGTGGGTGACTCAGTGGGATGCCGGAGGCGATCTGCTCGGCGCCGGCGCCTTCGATCAACTCGTTGAGGAAGCGGCTGACCTGCCGTGCGTTGCGGCTGACTTCGGACATGCCCTTCTTGGCGTTGTCCAGTTCCTCGATCACCTGCATCGGCAGGAATACGTCGTGTTCCTCGAACTTGAACAGCGCGGTCGGATCGTGCATGAGCACATTGGTATCCAACACGTAGATGCGCTTGCCTCGGGTCATCGTGGATTCCTGGAAAAGGGGCAGGGAAAAACCATCGCCGCCTGCTTGGCAGGGGGATGCGATGTAATGTGAACCAGGCTTGTCACTGCTGGGTGGCGGTCTGCAGTGTGTCGAGAACGGCCTGGGCGTGACCGGCAACCTTGACCTTGCGCCAGCTGTGCAGCACTTGGCCCGAAGGCGAGATGAGGAAGGTGCTACGCTCGATACCGAGCACCTGACGGCCGTACATGTTCTTTTCCTTGATCACGTCAAAGGCGTGGCATAGCGCCTCGTCGGCATCGCTGATCAGCGGAAAGCGGAAGCCTTGCTTGGCGCAGAAGTTGTCGTGCGACTTCACCGAGTCGCGCGATACGCCAAGCACCACGGCGCCGGCTTTCTGGAATTGCGGCAACAGCGCGTTGAAATCCAGCCCTTCGGTGGTGCAGCCAGGGGTGCTGTCCTTGGGATAGAAATACAGCACCAGCCAGCCACCGGCATAGTCGCCGAGCGTGGCGCTGGCGCCGCCGGACAGGGCCAGCGGCAAGGTCAGCGTGCTTCGATCCAGGGTGTCGCCATCCTTCATGGGGTGTCCTCCGCGTGCATCGCCATCATCGGCGTTCGGTTGCGTCGCTGTCCAGCGCGTCTCAGAACTTCATCGGGTCCATGATCGCGTCCAGGTTGAGGTGGTCGCAGAATTCGAGGAAGTCGTCGCGCAGCGCGGCGATGTGCATATTCGCCGGCACCCCGATCGTCACCTGCGCCGAGAACATCTCCGCACCGGTCTGCATGGCGCGGTAGCGCGTGCTTTGCAGGTTTTCGATGGTGATGCCCTGGCGGTCGAAGAAATCGGCCAACTGGAACAGGATGCCCGGTTTGTCGGCGGCGATGACCTCGACGATGTAAGGCAGCAGGTTGGACTGCGCTTGCTTGGGGCCGGTGCGGTACCACACCAGCTTCATGCCTTCATCGCGCTCCAGCCGGGTGAGCATCGCTTCCAGTTTGGCCACCGCGTCCCAGGAGCCGGTCGCCAATGCGGTCACCGACACGTCGCGACCGACAGTGGCCAGACGCGCATCGACGAGGTTGCAACCGCTATCGGTGATACGACGTGTGACCGGCAATAGGGGCGACTCCGGATGCGTCGAGTAGGCGTTGATCAGGAGGTGGTTCTCGGTCGGCGCGGGCCGGGTTGTGGTGTCTGTCAAAGGGGCTTCCGGCATTGCGTATGGCTGAACGGCGTCAGGGCAGTGGCCCGACATGAGGTGCAGCATACTTGCCCGCGCTTTCGGGCCGCAAGTAACATGCACGGCAAACCCGTCGGCGCAGGCCGCGCGGCCCTCATTTCCCAGCGAGCACTCGGCATCTTGTCTCTCTCCGGCATCATCACCGCTCTGGCCACGCCCTTCCAGGCCAATGGCGATCTCGATCTCGACGCCTGGCAGCGGTTGCTCAAGGGGCAGCTCGGAGGCGGTGTTCAGGGTGTCGTGGTGGCGGGATCGACCGGCGAAGCGGCCGCGTTGCTGGATGATGAATACGATTTGCTGATGCGCGAGGCGGTTGTTGCCATCGCTGGGCGCGTGCCGGTGCTGGCTGGCACGGGCTTGTCCGCTACCGCCAAGACCGTGGCGTTGACGCGTCGCGCGGCGGCCAATGGCGCGCAGTACGCGCTGGTGGTGACGCCGCCTTATGTGCGTCCGACACAGGCTGGCTTGCTGGCGCACTACACGCAAGTGGCCGAGCAAGGTGGCCTGCCGGTAGTGCTGTACAACGTGCCAGGACGCACCGGCTGCGATTTGTTGCCCGAAACCGTGGCGCAACTGGCGCAGCACCCCGCGATCGTCGGCATCAAAGAGGCCAGTAGCGATCCGCAGCGTATCGCCGCGCTCGCGGCCCTGCGCAGTGAGCACTTTGCCGTGCTGAGCGGTGACGACGGCAGCGCCGCGCAGGCCATGCTGAGCGGCTTCGACGGCCTGATTTCGGTGGCGTCCAATGCCTTGCCGGGCGCCTATCGTCATTTGTGCGATCTGGCGCGGGCCCAGCAGGCCGAGCCGACGCAGGCCTGGGATGCGCGTCTGCGGCCCTTCCACGCCTTTTGCGGCATCGAATCCAACCCGATCCCGGTCAAAGCGCTGTTGCAGCGTGCCGGGATCGGTCAGGGCTTGCGGCTGCCGCTGCTGCCGTTGTCGGCGGCGCACCATGCCACGGCCGACCGTCTTGCTGCCGACGCCGTCGCGTTGGAACGTTTATCCAGCCGCGAAACGCTCGCGGCCTGACCCCAGGAGATTGATTGATGCGTGCTTCCGTTCCCTACGTCCGCGTGCTATCGGCCGCCGTTCTGGCGACCACCATGGTCGCGGCCACCAGCGGTTGCAACTGGTTCCACAAGGGCAAGCCGCGTGGCGATTACCTGTTGCCGCCGGCGATGCGGCCGTTGGAAGTACCGCCGGATTTGAGCGCCCCGGATACCTCGGCGGCGATGAAGATTCCGGCGCTGGCGTCGGCCCAGCGCCCGGCGGCGGCCCAGGCGCCGGCCGCGTCGAACAGCGGCTTCGTGGTGCCGGGCGCGCGCGATCAGGTGTTCGGCCAGGTCGGCGATGCCCTGGGCGGTATCCCGGGCGTCACCATCGCCAGCAGCGCGAAACTGCTCGGCTCCTATGACGTGGGCTATGAAGGCAGCAATTTCCTGATCCGCGTGGTGGCCGTGGACGCCGGGGTGTCGGTGTCGGCGGTCGATGCGCGTGGCCTGCCGGCGTCCGGTGAGGCCCCGGTCAAGCTGATCGAGGCGCTGAAGGCCAAGCTCGTCCACTGAACTTGAGCAAGCGTTGGCAGTGTGGCGTTCGCGCCCGTTGTGGCGCGGAAAACATGAAACGGGCACCTCAGGGTGCCCGTTCGTTTTTGTGTCGCAGCGTTTTTGATGTGGTTGTGCGCGAGCGTCACCGGGTTTTTCGGGAGCGCTTGCGCTGGCCGGGCAGGCAGGGAGCTGCACAGCCGCGCATGATTGCGCGCCGCCTATTTCTGCAGTAGCGACAGCTTGTTTGGTTTGCCGTCCCACTCGGCGGCGTCTGCTAGCGGTTCCTGGCGCGTGGTCAGGACCGGCCACGCTTTGGCTAGTTCCGCGTTCAACGCGACGAAGGCTTCCTGACCGGCCGGCACGTCATCCTCGGGGTAGATGGCGTTGGCCGGGCATTCCGGTTCGCATAGGGTGCAGTCGATGCACTCCTCCGGATCGATCACCATGAAGTTTGGGCCGGCGTGGAAACAATCCACGGGGCACACCTCCACGCAGTCGGTGTATTTGCATTTGATGCAGTTTTCGGTGACGACGAAAGGCATGGTTCGATCCGTAAATTAAGCCTGCAATTCTAAAACAGTCGATGTCGTGGAGTGGAGAATGGATCCGTGCCCGCGCGCCTGACGGGTGCGGATCAACTGGCGATGCCGCCGTGCTGCCGCGCCAGCCGGTATAGCCCGCGTGCGGCCAGATCTTCCGGGTGGGTGTGGACGGTACTGCCGAGTGCGCGCAATGCGTGCGTGTAGCGCGTCAGCAGGCCGCTGCCGCCGACCAGATGCACCATTGGCGCCAGCGGCAGGCGTGCGCGCAGTTCGTGGCCGATCAGCAACCCGGACAGGTAGGACGGCGCCGCCGCTGCGCTCAGGCGTTCGAACAATCCCAGGCTGCGCACGCCGAACAGATGATGCAGCAATCCTCCGGGATCGCCGCTGCGCTGCACCCCGGCAGCGAAGCCGGGTGCATCGAACGTGGTGTCGTCGGGTTCCATCAGCCGCGCCAGCAGGCTGTGTTGGCGCAGCAGTGCGTAGAGTTCGCCGGTCATCATTGTCGCCAGTGCGGCGATGCGGCCGTGTTCCAGATCCACCCATTTGCTGTGGGTGCCCGGCAGGCAAACGCTGTGGTGGGCGTGGTCCTGCCGCTCCTGCGCCAGGATGTCGAGCAGCCCGATCAATTGGGTTTCCTCGCCACGCATCACGTCCGGCACGGGCGCATGGGTGCTGGCGACGCCGGGTACGAACCACAGCGTGCGTCCAGGCAGTGCCGGGTCCTGCAGCGGGCGCATCGCCGTGGCGAGTGAGGCGGTGTCGGCGGGGCAGGGCGCGTAGGGCAGTTCGATCCATCCATTGCGGCTGCCGATCATGCCGCAGAGCACGACATCGCCCGGCCAGGTGTCGATCAATGTGGCCAGGGTCGCGGCGAAATGGCCCTGGCAGACCGCGATGCCCTGATCGCTGCGGCGTTGTTCGAGGATGCCGCCGTCGGCGTCGAGCCGATAGCCGCGCAGGCTGCTGGTCCCCCAGTCGATGGCGATCATGCGCTGGCGATGCGTCCTTCGGGCAGGCCGGCAATGCCGACCGCGGCGACGAACACGCCACCGGCTTGCGGTGTGCGCGCCAGTTCGGCCTCGCTGTGGTCCTGGCGCGAGGTGCTCAAGTACAGCGTGGTGCCGTCTGCACCGCCCAGCGCGGGGCAACTGGGATGTTTGACCGGTAGTGCGACACGCCGCTCGATGCTGCCATCTGGGCGGTAGCGCACCGCCTGCCAGGCGCGCCATTGCGCGTTCCACACATGGCCTTCGGCATCGACGATGGCGCCGTCCGGCTCGCCGCCGTCGCGCTCCAGTTCGACGAACACGCGGCTGTTGCTGGTGTGAGCACTGGCCGCGTCGTAGTCGCAGCACAGGATGCGCGGTTGCACCGAATCACAGTAGTACATGGTGCGGCCATCGGCGCTGAAGCAGATGGCGTTGGGAATGGCCACGCCGGGCAAGGGCAGTCGGCGCAGCCCGTGGCGTGCGGACCATTGGTAGAAGCTGCCGATCGGCGCCCGATCGGCGCGCTCGCTCATGGTGCCGAACACGAAGTTACCGTGGCGGTCGCTGCGGCCATCGTTGCTGCGGGTGTCGTCGCGCTCGGGTTCGAGTTCTGCGAGTTGTTGCAGCGGCAAGCTGCTGGCCGTGTCGATGGCGGCATCCGGGTCGGCGGCGTACACGCCCTTGACCATGGCCAGCAGCAGCCGACCATCGTCGAACATGCCCAGGCAGCCTGGACGGTCGGGCAGATCCCAGTGCCGGGTCGCGCCGCTTGCCGGGGCGTGCCGCCACAGCCGGCGGCCCGTGATGTCGACCCAGAACAGCACCTGGCGATGCGCGCACCACACGATGCTTTCGCCGTGCGCGCAGCGGCTATCAACGGCCAGCGTCGCGCTGTGTTGGGCAGCGGTGTGTGCGTTCATGGAATCACCATTCGGCGATGCTGCCGTCGGCGTGGCGCCAGACCGGGTTGTGCCAGTCGGGTGGATTGGCGCTGGCATGGCGCAGGCGGTCTTCGTCGATTTCCACGCCCAGGCCCGGTTTGGGCAACGCGGCGATGCTGCCGCTGGCGTCGCAGGCGAAATCGTCCTTGTTGAGCACGTAGTCGAGCAGGTCGGCACCTTCGTTGTAGTGGATGCCGATGCTCTGTTCCTGCAGCACCGCGTTGTGCGAGACGAAGTCGACCTGCAGGCAGGCGGCCAAGGCGACCGGGCCGAGCGGGCAGTGCGGGGCCAGGCCGACGTCGTAGGTCTCGGCCATGCTGGCGATCTTCAGGCATTCGGTAATGCCGCCGGCGTGCGAGAGATCCGGTTGCAGCAGCGACAGGCCACCGGCTTGCAGCACCGGTTTGAAGTCGAAGCGCGAGAACATGCGCTCGCCGGCGGCCAGCGGGATCGGGGTGGCGGCGGCCAGGCGCGGGTAGTACTCGGCCTGTTCAGGCAGCACCGGCTCTTCGACGAATAGCGGCTTGAACGGTTCCAGCTCGCGTAGCAGCACGCGCGCCATCGGCGCGGCAACCCGGCCATGGAAATCGATCCCGAAGTCGATGCTGGTGCCGAATGCCTCGCGGATCTGCGCGACCTTGGCGATGGCCGCGTCCACCGCGCGGGGGCCGTCGATCAGCTTCATCTCCTCGGTGCCGTTGAATTTGAATGTGTCGAAACCGAGGTCGCGGTAGCTCTGGATCTGCGCGATGGTCGCCGCGGGGCGGTCGCCGCCGACCCAGCGATAGGTTTTCATGCGTTCGCGTACCAACCCGCCCAGCAGTTCGTAGACCGGCACGCCGAGTGCTTTGCCCTTGATGTCCCACAAGGCCTGGTCGATGCCGGCAATGGCGCTCATCAGGATCGGGCCGCCGCGATAGAAGCCACTGCGATAAAGCAGTTGCCACAGATCGTTGATCCGCGCCGGATCCTTGCCGATCAGATAGCCGCTGAGTTCGTGTACCGCGGCCTCGACGCTGCGCGCGCGGCCCTCGATGACCGGTTCGCCCCAGCCGGTAATGCCTTCGTCGGTTTCGACCTTCAGGAACAGCCAGCGCGGTGCCGCGTGGTAGGTGGTGAGGCGGACGATTTTCATGCGCGATCCTGATAGGCGTGGCGGAAGGCGGCGGCATGTGCCTGGGTGTGCGCGAGCGCTTGTCCTGGTCGATACAGTTCGCCGCCGATGCCGGCGCCGATCGCGCCAGCGGCAAGGTAGTCGTGCAGGGTGTCGATGGTGACGCCGCCGACCACGAATACCGGCACCTGCGCCGGCAACACCGCACGCAATGCGCGCAGATGGCCAGGGCCGTAGGTGGCGGCGGGGAACAGCTTGAGCATCTGTGCGCCGGCGTCGAGGGCGGTAAATGCCTCGGTCGCGGTAGCGAAGCCGGCCACCACTTGCAGGCCGCGCGTCACTGCGTGACGAATCAGCGCTGGGCAGGTGTTGGGGGTGACGATGAAGCGCGCACCCAGGTCGGCGAGGGTATCGACGTCGTCGGTGCGCAGCACGGTGCCGCCGCCGATCCAGCAACGCTGGCCGAACGCCTGCGCGGCTGAGCCGATGCTGTCGGCCCAGCGTGGTGAATTGAGCGGGATCTCGATGGCGTCGTAACCAGTGTCGACCAGCGCGCCGACATGCGCCAGTGCGTCCTCGGGGGGGATGCCGCGCAAGATCGCAATCAGGGGGAGTTTGAACACGGAGGTGGCGGGCATCGGTTTAGCTGGCAGGGAAATACACGGCGCGCGCCGCGATAGGGACAGAGAAGTGGCGAGCCATCGATGCCGCAACAACACGCCGAGCGTCCAGCGCCTCGGCGCTGACGCGGACCCGTAAACGGGTCCGTCGGTTGGGAGAGAACGGTGCAACGGCACTGCGACAAGAGCAGCCGCGAGCAATTAGCGTGCGCGTGTCAGCTATGTGCTGCAAATGAAATTTTAGGCATATCCTATTCTTCTTGCGAATACAAAACCCCCATTCAGGATGTTCGTTCACGATGATCGCTTCCAACAATCCCTGGTTCAATGCATCGCGCTTGAAGACCCGGCATCTGCTGCTGTTGCTGCAGTTGCACGAACACCGTTCCGTGTTGCGCGCCGCAGAGGCGGCGAGCATGACCCAGCCGGCGGCGTCCAAGTTGCTTGCAGAGATGGAGGACTTGTTGGGGGTGCGCCTGTTCGAGCGGCATGCGCGTGGGGTGGAGCCGACCTGGTATGGGCAGGTGCTGATCCGCCGCGCTCGCGCGGCGATGTCGGAGATCGGTCGTGCCCAGGAGGAGATCGCCGCGCTGCGCCAAGGGCGCGTGGGTCAGGTTTCGATCGGCACGGTGGTCAATCCGGGGACCAATCTGGTGCCGCAGGCGATTATCGAGGTCAAGCGCGAGTTTCCCGGCATCTTGGTACGGGTGGAGATGGATTACAGCCGGCCACTGGTGGCCAGGCTGCTGGATGGCCAGCTCGACATCGTGATCGGTCGCATCCTTGGCCCATATGGCGGCGAGGAACTGGACTTCGAGCCGTTGGCGGACGAGCCGCATTCGGTGGTAGCGCGTGCCGGTCATCCGTTATCCGCCCGCGCGGAGCTGCGCCATGCTGATCTGGCGCGGTACGGCTGGGTGTTGCCACCGCTGGACAGCGTGTTGCGCGCACGCCTGGATGCGATGTTTCTGGAGCATGCGGTGCCGGTGCCGCAGAACGTGATCGAAACTTCGTCGTTGCCGGTGATCACCAGTTTGCTGCGTGGCAGCGATCTACTCGCTGCGTTGCCGGCAGAGGCGGTGGCGCCCTATGTGCAGGCCAAACTGCTGACGGTGCTGCCGATTGGGTTGGGGGTGCGGATGGAGTCGTTCGGAATCATCCGACGTCGCGATTACCTGCTGCCACCGGGTGCCGAGCGCGTGTTGATGGCGTTGCGCAACGCAGCCCGACGTTTGTATCCGGAGCATGTGTCGCTGGCGTGAGCCGTGCCACGTCGCGATTGCAGGCGCGGATCGTTTGGCGTGTTGCTGGAGGCGTGCGTGTGCGTGGATGCAGACTGGGTGCGGGCGAGGTGCACGTATCGGTTCAGATAGTCCAAACGCACATAGCTCATCACGAAACTTTCATTTGTTCGTTGTTGAATTTGAATGTGTCGAAACCGAGGTCGCGGTAGCTCTGGATCTGCGCGATGGTCGCCGCGGGGCGGTCGCCGCCGACCCAGCGATAGGTTTTCATGCGTTCGCGTACCAACCCGCCCAGCAGTTCGTAGACCGGCACGCCGAGTGCTTTGCCCTTGATGTCCCACAAGGCCTGGTCGATGCCGGCAATGGCGCTCATCAGGATCGGGCCGCCGCGATAGAAGCCACTGCGATAAAGCAGTTGCCACAGATCGTTGATCCGCGCCGGATCCTTGCCGATCAGATAGCCGCTGAGTTCGTGTACCGCGGCCTCGACGCTGCGCGCGCGGCCCTCGATGACCGGTTCGCCCCAGCCGGTAATGCCTTCGTCGGTTTCGACCTTCAGGAACAGCCAGCGCGGTGCCGCGTGGTAGGTGGTGAGGCGGACGATTTTCATGCGCGATCCTGATAGGCGTGGCGGAAGGCGGCGGCATGTGCCTGGGTGTGCGCGAGCGCTTGTCCTGGTCGATACAGTTCGCCGCCGATGCCGGCGCCGATCGCGCCAGCGGCAAGGTAGTCGTGCAGGGTGTCGATGGTGACGCCGCCGACCACGAATACCGGCACCTGCGCCGGCAACACCGCACGCAATGCGCGCAGATGGCCAGGGCCGTAGGTGGCGGCGGGGAACAGCTTGAGCATCTGTGCGCCGGCGTCGAGGGCGGTAAATGCCTCGGTCGCGGTAGCGAAGCCGGCCACCACTTGCAGGCCGCGCGTCACTGCGTGACGAATCAGCGCTGGGCAGGTGTTGGGGGTGACGATGAAGCGCGCACCCAGGTCGGCGAGGGTATCGACGTCGTCGGTGCGCAGCACGGTGCCGCCGCCGATCCAGCAACGCTGGCCGAACGCCTGCGCGGCTGAGCCGATGCTGTCGGCCCAGCGTGGTGAATTGAGCGGGATCTCGATGGCGTCGTAACCAGTGTCGACCAGCGCGCCGACATGCGCCAGTGCGTCCTCGGGGGGGATGCCGCGCAAGATCGCAATCAGGGGGAGTTTGAACACGGAGGTGGCGGGCATCGGTTTAGCTGGCAGGGAAATACACGGCGCGCGCCGCGATAGGGACAGAGAAGTGGCGAGCCATCGATGCCGCAACAACACGCCGAGCGTCCAGCGCCTCGGCGCTGACGCGGACCCGTAAACGGGTCCGTCGGTTGGGAGAGAACGGTGCAACGGCACTGCGACAAGAGCAGCCGCGAGCAATTAGCGTGCGCGTGTCAGCTATGTGCTGCAAATGAAATTTTAGGCATATCCTATTCTTCTTGCGAATACAAAACCCCCATTCAGGATGTTCGTTCACGATGATCGCTTCCAACAATCCCTGGTTCAATGCATCGCGCTTGAAGACCCGGCATCTGCTGCTGTTGCTGCAGTTGCACGAACACCGTTCCGTGTTGCGCGCCGCAGAGGCGGCGAGCATGACCCAGCCGGCGGCGTCCAAGTTGCTTGCAGAGATGGAGGACTTGTTGGGGGTGCGCCTGTTCGAGCGGCATGCGCGTGGGGTGGAGCCGACCTGGTATGGGCAGGTGCTGATCCGCCGCGCTCGCGCGGCGATGTCGGAGATCGGTCGTGCCCAGGAGGAGATCGCCGCGCTGCGCCAAGGGCGCGTGGGTCAGGTTTCGATCGGCACGGTGGTCAATCCGGGGACCAATCTGGTGCCGCAGGCGATTATCGAGGTCAAGCGCGAGTTTCCCGGCATCTTGGTACGGGTGGAGATGGATTACAGCCGGCCACTGGTGGCCAGGCTGCTGGATGGCCAGCTCGACATCGTGATCGGTCGCATCCTTGGCCCATATGGCGGCGAGGAACTGGACTTCGAGCCGTTGGCGGACGAGCCGCATTCGGTGGTAGCGCGTGCCGGTCATCCGTTATCCGCCCGCGCGGAGCTGCGCCATGCTGATCTGGCGCGGTACGGCTGGGTGTTGCCACCGCTGGACAGCGTGTTGCGCGCACGCCTGGATGCGATGTTTCTGGAGCATGCGGTGCCGGTGCCGCAGAACGTGATCGAAACTTCGTCGTTGCCGGTGATCACCAGTTTGCTGCGTGGCAGCGATCTACTCGCTGCGTTGCCGGCAGAGGCGGTGGCGCCCTATGTGCAGGCCAAACTGCTGACGGTGCTGCCGATTGGGTTGGGGGTGCGGATGGAGTCGTTCGGAATCATCCGACGTCGCGATTACCTGCTGCCACCGGGTGCCGAGCGCGTGTTGATGGCGTTGCGCAACGCAGCCCGACGTTTGTATCCGGAGCATGTGTCGCTGGCGTGAGCCGTGCCACGTCGCGATTGCAGGCGCGGATCGTTTGGCGTGTTGCTGGAGGCGTGCGTGTGCGTGGATGCAGACTGGGTGCGGGCGAGGTGCACGTATCGGTTCAGATAGTCCAAACGCACATAGCTCATCACGAAACTTTCATTTGTTCGTTCCTGTGCTTCATTCCTAGTCTCGCGCCATCGCGATTGCGTTTAATAGAGGGGCAGCGCCGTGTGCGGCGCGCATATGTGCATCGATTGGCTGTAGTTCTTGTCAATCTTTGTATTTTTATAACTTATCGAACGGAGCGCTCACGCGCATCCGTCTTCTGTGTCGCTGTGCGTGTTTCCTGGGAGGGATTCGTCATGTCATCGCAGTACCTATTCGGTTCGGCTCGGCCGACCGAACGGCCGTGTGCAACGCACATTCTGGCCCGTTCCGTCATCGCTGTGAGTATCGGCTTATTGCTCAGTGCGCAGGCACTGGCACAGCAGGCCGACGAGAGTGGCAATAAAAAAAATGCGTCCGTCACCGAACTCGATACGGTGCAGGTCAAAGGCGTGCGCGGCAGTTTGATCAAATCGCAGTCGATCAAGCACGATGCCGAACAAGTCGTCGATTCGGTCAGTGCCGAGGATATCGGCGCGCTCCCCGATCGCAGCGTGACCGAAAGCCTGCAGCGGGTCAGCGGCGTGACCATCGATCACTTCATGGCGCGCAACGATCCGGACCATTTCTCCGCCGAAGGCAGCGGGGTGATGATCCGCGGCATGACCCAGGTCCGCGGCGAGCTCAATGGTCGCGACAGCTTCAGCGCCGCCAGTGGTCGTGGACTCAGCTTCGAGGACGTCCCAGCCGAACTGATGGCGGGTGTGGATGTCTACAAGAATCCATCGGCCGAGATCATCGAAGGCGGACTCGGCGGCACGGTCAACTTGCGCACGCGCATGCCGTTCGACCAGCCGGGGCGCAGCATCGCTTTCAACGCCGATGCCAACTACGGCGACCTCAGCAAGACCTACAAGCCGTCCGGCTCGTTCCTGTTCAGCAACCGCTGGAACACGGATCTGGGCGAAATGGGGTTCATGCTGGATGCGGCGTACTCGTCGATGGCCACGCGTAGCGATGGCGTGCAGGTCGAGCCGTTCGTGCGCCGTACCGATCCGGCGTTGCTGGCCGGGACCAATTTTTCCAAGGTCTATGTGCCGGGCGGGGTCAACTGGCGGCAAATGGATTCCGAGCGCAAGCGCAAGGGCATCGCGGCCGCGTTCCAGTGGCGTCCCAGTGATGCCACCGATATCTATGTGCAGTACTTGCGCTCGACCTACGACATGAACTGGCAGGAGCACGCGGCGTTCTTCAACGATCAGAGCAACGCGGTCGGCCCTGCACCGGGGACCATGTTCACCTATAACGACGAAGGCCGCTTCGTCAGCGGGGAGCCGGTGTCCAGCTCCTGGCGCGGCAATATCACCGGCAATGACGGCGTGCGCTTCTATACCCAGAATCGCTACGCGCAGCAGACCACCACCACCGCGGATCTGTCCGGCGGTTTCACCCAGCGCCTGACCGACCGATTGAGCCTGCGCGGCGACATGCAGTTGGTGCAGTCGCACAGCGATGCGCTGGATTTCACCCTGTTCGATTCGATCTACCTGCCGGGCTTGACCTTCGACCTGAGTGGCAAATACCCCTCGGTGACGCTTGCCAATCCTGGTTATCTCTCCGCTCCTGCCAATTATTTCTGGAGCGCGGCGATGGATCACCTGGGGCAGAACAGTGGCCGCGAATTGGCCACGCGCTTCGATCTGGACTACAGCTACGACGATAACCCCTGGTTGCGCAGTTTCCGTGCGGGCATTCGCGGTACCTCCCGCACCCAGACCAACAAGAACACCCGCTACAACTGGGGCGTGATTTCGGATAACTGGGCACCCATTCCCGGGACGGCCACCGGGCTGGCGGATCTGGCCGATTACATGACCCAATCCTCGTCCTGGTACACCTTGTCGAACCTGTTCCGGGGCAATGTGAACGTGCCGAAACAGTTGTATTTCCCCAGCGATGCGGCGGTCAAGAATTATGCCGGCACCACCCAGTTGATCGAGCAGATCGTCGCATTGCGCGGTACCGGCTGGTCGCCGGAGCATTACCAGTTGCAGGACATCAATCGTCAGTTCGAGCGTACCCAGGCCGCGTACATGATGCTGTACTTCGGCAACGATACGGCCTTGGGTGTTCCCGTGGATGGGAATGTCGGCGTGCGCGTGGTACAGACCAAGACCAGTGCCACCGGCTATGGTCAGTTTCCCGACCTGTCCGCGAGCACCTCCTCGGCCGCGCTGGCGGCGGAGTACACCGGGCAGTACTTCCCCAATAATGCCAAGGGTAGCTATACCAACGTCTTGCCGAGCTTCAATATGCGCTTCAAGTTCTCCGACGCGCTGCAGTGGCGTATTGCCGCTTCCAAGGCTATCGCGCGTCCGGATTACAGCCAGCTACAGCCGTATCTGTTGCTCGCTGCGACGATTCAAGATGGTGTGGTGACGCAATGGACCGGTACCGCCGGCAACCCGAACCTGAAACCGATGAAGGCCAACCAGTACGACACCGCGCTGGAGTGGTATTTCGGCAAGAGCGACATGATGTATCTGACGTTGTTCTACAAAGACGTCAGGGATTACTTCTCCAACCAGACCGTCACCGAGATCTACAACGGCCAGCCGTGGCTAGTGACGCGTCCCTACAACATGGACAAGGGCCATATCGGCGGCTTCGAATACGGGTATACCCAGTTCTTCGATTTCCTGCCGGGCTGGATGAGCGGCTTTGGCGTCAATGCCAATTTCACCTTTGTCGATAGCAATGGTGGAGTCAATACCGCGACCGATCCTTACACCAAGACCACCGTCACCGGCGTGCGCCTGCCGTTGGAAGGGTTGTCGCGGCGTAGCTACAACTTGGCCGGGATCTACGAGAAAGGGCCGCTGTCGGTGCGTCTGGCCTACAACTGGCGCTCGCGCTACCTGTTGACCGCCAGCGACGTGATCACCAAGTTGCCGGCGTGGTCGGACGATTTCGGGCAACTGGATGCCTCGCTGTTCTACCGCTTCACGCCGCACCTGCAACTGGGGGTCCAGGCCAACAACCTCACCAATACGGTGACCAAGGTGCTGATGGGGCCGACGTCCTATAGCGACGGCGAGGTCGATCCGCACTTGTACACCCGCAGTTGGTTCGTCAACGACCGTCGCTATTCGCTGGTGTTGCGCGCCAACTGGTAATGGTGATCCTGCCGCAGCGGCAGCGCGCCGCTGACGGCCAACGTCGCCGGATGCGATCCGGAGCATGCCCAAACGGTAACGCGCGCCTTGCCCTTGCTGACAAATCTCGGGCAGGGCGCGCGCTTTGTCGCAAGTGGCTCCATCGGTTTCGCACGCATCTCACCCTCGAATGACACGTTCCAGGATTCACGCCATGCCCGTTTCCAGGTTTTCCTCCGTTCACTGGCTGACCCTGTTGGCCGTGGCGGCGCTGCCGTGGCCTGTGGCGGCAGAAGTGCAATTGCCCTTGCTGTTCGCCGATGGTGCGGTGTTGCAGCGCGATGTGCCGATGCCAGTGTGGGGATGGGCCACCCCTGGGGCGCGCATCCAGGTGCGCCTGGACGGTGCGCAGGCCAATGCCGTCGCTGCGCTGGATGGTCGTTGGCAGGCGCAATTGCCAGCGCATGCGGCGGGCGGTCCCTATGTGCTGGAGGTGCAGGGCGACGGTCGCCAGCAGCGGATCGACGATGTGCTGATCGGGGATGTCTGGCTGGCCAGCGGCCAGTCCAATATGGAAATGCCGATCGTGATGGCGCGCGACAGCGCAAGCGAGATCGCCGCCGCGAAGGACCCACAATTGCGCAATTTCAAGGTGCCGCACACCTGGTCGCCGCAGCCGCAGTCGCGCTTGGCCGGTGGAGCATGGCAGGCCACCACGCCAGAGCATGCCTACGCGTTTTCCGCCGTGGCTTATTTTTTCGCGCGCGAACTGCGTAAACAGACAGGCGTGCCGATCGGCATCATCGACAGCACGTGGAGTGGCAGTGCCATCGAGGCATGGATGGACCGCTCGGCGCTGGGCATGGACGAGGCGCAGATTGCACAGCGCAACGCCGAGCAGCAGGCCAAGGACGCGCGCACCATGGCGCAGGTGCACGAGCGCATCGCACGTTGGCCGGCGGTGCAGGACGGCGCGAAGCAGTGGCGTGCGGCGGATCTGGACGACAGTCAGTGGGACCGCATTTCGGTCGAACGCACCTGGGAAAGTAGTGGTTACGAGGGCATGGACGGTATCGCCTGGTACCGCACTTCCTTCGTCCTCAGCGCCGCCGAAGCCAAGGCTGGGATTGTGCTGGGCGTGGGCAAGGTCGACGATTCCGATGTCACGTATGTCAATGGTCAGCAGGTCGGCAGCACCGACAACCGCTGGAACCAGGCGCGCGTGTATCCAGTGCCGCCGACGGTGCTGAAGCCTGGCGTCAACTGGATTGCGGTACAGGTGACCGATCTCGGTGGCGGTGGTGGTCTGCATGGCGAGAATAGCGAGCGTTTCGTCGAAGTCGCTGGTGGTGCCAGACACCTATTGCAGGCTTGGAAATTCCGCCCGGCCAAGGTCACGGTGAATTTGAGCGATGACAAGTACCAAGAGCCGACGCTGCTCTATAACGCCATGATCCATCCGTTGCAGCCGTTCCCGGTTCGCGGTGTGATCTGGTACCAGGGCGAGAGTAATGCCACCGTGTCCGGCGCGCTGCGTTATCGCGAGCAGTTCGCCACGATGATCCGGCACTGGCGCGAGGAACGCGGGCAGCCGCAACTGCCTTTTCTGTGGGTGCAACTGGCCAATTTCCGTGCTGGTAGCGACACGGACGATCTCAGTCCATGGGCGCTGCTGCGCGAATCGCAATCCAAAGCGCTGGCGCTGCCGGCGACGGCGCAGGTGGTGACCATCGATATCGGCACGCCTGGCGATATCCATCCGCCCGACAAGCAGGATGTCGGTCATCGTCTGGCGCTTGCCGCGCGCCACGTCGTCTACGGTGAAAACCTGATCTACACAGCGCCGATGTTGGCCGATGCGCATTTCGGTCACGGCCAGGCGAGGCTGCGTTTCGATCTGCGCGGCAGCGCGCTGGCAGTACGTGGTGGCGGGGAATTGCATGGCTTCCTCGTTGCCGGAGCCGATCGTCGCTTTCATCCTGCGCAAGCGCGCATCGAGGGCGACCACGTGCTGGTGCGCAGCGCGGCGGTGCCGCAGCCGCAGTCGGTGCGTTACGCCTGGAGCGAGAACCCGGCCGACGCCAACCTGGTCAATCGCGAGCAATTGCCAGTGTCTCCGTTCCGTACCGATACCTGGTGAGCTGCGGCGCTTTCCGGTGGTTCTTATCCCGCAGCCAGCATGGTGTGCTGGTTGCCGGTGTCTGCTGCAATTTTAGGTTTGCGTGTGGGAAGGGAACGAGGATGCACATTTCCAGTCATACCGTCCGTTCGATGATGACGCCGCTGCGGCATCTATTCGCCGTGGTTTTGGCGATGAGTGTGTGCGTTGCCGACGGCGCGTTCGCCCAACAGGTGACCCAGCAGGCCGATGGCATCACCGTGCGGCCCAGCGGCAAGGGCAGCGTGCCGGTTCGCCTGCAGGTGGTGGACAGCAATCTGTTGCGGGTCAGTGCCGATCCGCATGGCATCTTCCAACGCACTCCGAGCCTGATGCGCGTGCCGGTGCAGGGCGATACCGGCTTTCGTTTCGAGCGTCAGGGCGATGCGGTGCGGATCCGGACCGCCAGATTGAGCGCACAAGTCTCCACGATCGATGGTCACGTCAGTGTTGTCGATGCGCAAGGCCGGCCGTTGTTGTCGGAAGTGCCGGGTGGGCGCAGCTTCGTCCCGCTGACGGTGGAGGGCAAGGCGTACTTCAGTGTGCGTCAGCGCTTCGCCTCACCGGACGATGAGGCCTTGTATGGCTTCGGCCAGCATCAGCAAGGCTGGATGAATCAGAAAGGGCACAACATCGAACTGTTGCAGAGCAATCTGGACATGGCGGTGCCATTTTTTCTATCCAGTCGCCACTACGGCATTTTGTGGGACAACAACGCGATCACCCGGATGGGCGATCCACGTGGGCTGCAACCGCTACCGGCATCGTTGACCTTGTACGACGCCCAGGGCAAGCCCGGCGCGCTGACGGCGCGCTATGCGCTCGACGGCAAGCCGGTGCTGGAACGGCGCGAGAAGGAGATCGACTATCAATACATCAAGGATCTTGCCAAGTTCCCGCAGCAAGCCAAGCCCGGCGACACGCGCCGCATGCAGGTGGTCTGGGAGGGCGCGTTCGAAGCGCGCAGTGGCGGCGAACATACGTTCTCGCTGTATGCCAGCGAATACACCAAGCTGTGGATCGACGGCAGGCTGGTGCTCGACCGCTGGCGGCAGAACTGGAATCCCTGGCACCACGAATTCGCATTGCAGCTTAAGCCGGGCCAGCGGCATACGCTGAAGCTGGAATGGAACCTGATCGATCCCAGCTACATCGCGCTGCTGCATCGCGATCCCTTGCCGGCGACCGAGGCGAAGGATCTGTCGTTGTGGTCCGAGGCCGGGCAGATGATCGACTATTACGTCGTTGCCGGCGACAACGCCGATCAAATCATCGCCGGTTACCGTGCGCTCACCGGCAAGGCGGTGCTGCTGCCGAAATGGGCCTACGGGTTTTGGCAGAGTCGCGAACGCTACAAATGCCAGGACGAATTGCTCGCGGTGCTGGCGGAGTATCGCCGGCGCAGGTTGCCCATCGACAATATCGTGCAGGACTGGTCGTACTGGCCCGAGGATGCCTGGGGCGCGCACACCTTCGACACGCGTCGTTTTCCCGATCCCGATGGCATGGTCAAGACGGTGCACGAGCTGCACGCGCACATCATGATCTCGGTATGGCCCAAGTTCTATCCGACCACCGCTCATTACAAGGAACTGGACGCGGCCGGTTATATCTACAGGCGCAATGTCCAGGTCGGTGAACTCGACTGGATCGGCAAGGGCTACAAAAATGCCTTCTACGATCCTTATGCGGCCCAGGCGCAGGCGATCTACTGGCGCCAGATCGACGAGACGCTCAATCACAAGGGTTTCGATGCCTGGTGGTTGGACGCCGACGAACCCGATGTGCATTCCAACCTGGATATCGCCGAGCGCAAGGCGCGTACCACGCCGACCGCGCTAGGGCCTTCCACCGAGTTCTTCAATTCCTATCCGTTGCCGCATACCCACGGTGTCTATGCCGGTGATCGCGCCGCCGATGGCAAACGCGTGTTCATTCTCTCGCGCAAGGGTTACGCCGGCACGCAGCGCAATGCGGTGGCGGTGTGGAGCGGGGACATCGTGTCGCGCTGGGACGACATGCGCGAGCAGATTTCCGCCGGCGTCAACCTGTCGATGTCGGGCTTGCCGAACTGGACCTTCGATATCGGCGGTTTCGCGGTGGAGACGCATGACGCGCACCAGGATCCGGCGCATCTGCCGCAATGGCGCGAACTCAATACGCGCTGGTTCCAGTTCGGCGCGTTCGTGCCGCTGTTCCGTTCGCACGGACAGTTTCCGTATCGCGAAATCTGGAACATCGCTCCGGAAGGCACGCCTTATTACGCCAGCATGGCGTATTACAGTCGTCTGCGTTACACGCTGCTGCCCTACATCTACACTCTCGCCGGCGACACCTACCACCATGATGGGGTGATCATGCGTGGTTTGCCGATGGATTTTCCGCACGATCCCAAGGTCGCCGACATCAACGACGAGTATCTGTTCGGGCCGGCGTTCCTGGTCGCGCCGGTGACCCGTTTCGGCGCGACCTCGCGTCAGGTGTACTTGCCGGCCGGGACCAGTTGGATCGACTTCAACAGCGGCAAGCGCTACGACGGCGGCCAGACCATCGATGCGGCCGCGCCGCTGGAGCGCATGCCGTTGTTCGTGCGTGCCGGCGCGATCGTGCCGACCGCGCGCGTGCAGCAGTACGTTGACGAAACGCCGGATGTGCCGCTGACGCTTGTGGTCTATACCGGTGCCGATGGTCGCTTCTCGTTGTACGAGGACGATGGCAATGGCTACGGCTACGAGCAGGGGCAATTCAGCCGGATTCCATTGGCCTGGGACCAGCGCACAGGGGTGTTGACCATCGGCGCGCGCGAGGGTCGCTGGCCGGGGATGCAGGCCCGGCGTACCTTCAAGGTGCGCTTCGTCGATGGCCCGCGTGCCGATACCGGCGCACTTGAGCCCAGGGCCGACCTGCAGGTGCAGTATCGTGGCGATGCCGTGCGTGTGGCCAGGCCTGTGGCTTCGTCCCCGGCGCTGCACTGATTTCGGAGCCCGCCCACAACAAGCCTTGCTGCAGCGCACACACTTGCTGCAGCGCACACAGACGTTGCTGCATGCCGTGTTTCCAGGCGCTCCAGTTTGCTTCGCACTTGCCTCGATGCACATCGCAGGCGCGCCGGCAAGCTGATGCGATGCGTGCCGGAGGTCGGCGGGGCTGAGCAACAGGCGTCTGTCGGACTACACTGTGTCGACGGCGGCCGGCCCCTGGCCGCCGCTTTTTATCTTGGAGCGATAATGGACCTGGGTTTGCGCAACGAGCGGTGGGTGCGGCGATGAGCCTGTATATCGGCCTGGATGTGGGCACACAGAGCGTCAAACTGCTCGCCTACGATGCGGACAGCCGCCGCGTGGTCGCCACGCACGGTCATGCGCTGGAGCTCATCAGTCGCGACGATGGCACTCGCGAACAACAGGCGCAGTGGTGGATCGACGGTATCGTTGCCTGCTTCGCCGCGCTCGGTGCCGAACGCCGTGCGCAGGTCCGGGCGATCGCCGTTTCCGGGCAGCAGCACGGTTTCGTGCCATTGGACGCGCAAGGGCAGGTCACCGCGCCGGTCAAACTGTGGTGCGATACCAGCACCCAGCGCGAGTGCGAGGAGATCATGCAGGCGGTCGGTGGCGCGCAGCGCTGCGTGGAGTTGGCCGGTAATCCGATCCTGGCCGGCTATACCGCTTCCAAGCTGCCGTGGACCCGCAAGCATCGTCATCCGGCCTACGCCGCGATGACCTCGGTGCTGTTGCCGCATGACTACGTCAACTTCTGGCTCACCGGCGAGCGTTACACCGAGTTCGGCGATGCCTCCGGCAGCGGTTGGTTGGATGTGCGCCGCCGGCAATGGTCGGCGCCGCTGTTGCAGGCGATCGATCCGCAGCGCGATCTGGCCGCGGCGCTGCCGCCGCTGGTGCCCACCGAGACCACCTTCGCCCTGTCCGCTATGGCGGCGCAGGCACTGGGATTGCCGCGCCAGGTCCGGGTCGCCACCGGCGGCGGCGACAACATGATGGCGGCCATCGGTACCGGCAATGTCGTGCCTGGGCGTCTCACCATGAGTCTAGGGACCTCCGGTACCCTGTTCGCTTATGCCGATCACCCGGTGGTGGACGCCGATGCGCGTTGGGCCGCGTTCTGCTCCTCCAGCGGCGGCTGGTTGCCGCTGATATGCACGATGAATTGCACCGTCGCCACCGAGACGATCTCGCGTTTGTTCGGCATCCAGACCGGGCAGGGCGAGGCCTTGCTCGACGCCACCGCGCCCGGCGCCGGTGGTTTGGTGCTGCTGCCGTTCTTCAATGGCGAGCGCACGCCCAATCTGCCGGCGGCGCGTGGTTGCCTGACCGGCATGGATCTGCACAACACCACGCCAGCGCATTTCTATCGCGCGGCGATGGAGGGCGCCAGTTACAGCCTGCGCAACGGCTTCGATGCATTCGTCGATGCCGGCCTGCGTTTCGATTCGATCTACGTCACCGGCGGTGGCAGCAAGAGCGCCGGCTGGCGTCAGCTCATCGCCGATCTGTTTGCGTTGCCGGTGCATGTGCCGGCTCAGGTCGAAGGAGCCGCGTTCGGCGCCGCGCTGCAGGCGCTGTGGGCCGATGCTCATGCCCAGGGCGCGCGCGCCAGTCTGGCCGAGGTCGTGCTGCAGCATCAACAGGATGATGCGGCACTGTCCGCGCAGCCGGATGCGCAACGCGGCGCACAGTACCAGGCGCATTACCGTACCTTCCTGCAGCATTTGCAGGCCATTGGCCCGCTCTACGCGGGTTGATCCCCCTTTCCCCCATCACGCATACCAGGACTTTGCATGCAATGAGCCACTCCGTCTACCTCGGCGCCAAGGAATATTTTCCGGGCATCGGCCGCATTCCGTTCGAAGGCAAGGCCTCGGACAACCCGCTGGCGTTCAAGGTGTACGACGCCGACAAGCAGATTGGCGGCAAGTCCATGGCCGCGCGCGCACCTGCGTTTTGCGGTGGCGTATTGGCATAGTTTCTGCGGTAACGGCGCCGATCCGTTCGGTCCGGGCACGCGCGCCTATCCGTGGGACGCCGGCAGCGACGCGCTGGCGCGGGCCGAGGCCAAGGCCGATGCGGCGGCAGCGACGCGCTGGCGCGGGCCGAGGCCAAGGCCGATGCGGCGTTCGAGTTTTTCACCAAACTCGGTGTGCCGTATTACTGCTTCCACGACGTGGATCTGGCCCCGGACGCGGAGGCCATCGGCCAGTACGAAAAGAATGAATCTGCAGCACATGGTCGGCATCGCCAAGCAGCGCCAGGCCGACACCGGCATCAAGCTGCTGTGGGGCACGGCCAATCTGTTCTCGCATCCGCGCTACATGAACGGTGCGGCGACCAACCCGGACTTCGACGTGGTGGCGCGCGCGGCGGTGCAGGTCAAGGCGGCACTGGAGGCGACGGTGGCGCTGGGCGGGGAGAACTACGTGTTCTGGGGCGGTCGCGAGGGGTATGCGTGCCTGCACAACACGCAGATGCGGCGCGAGCAGGAACACCTGGCGCGCTTCCTCACCCTGGCGCGCGACTACGGCCGCAGCATCGGCTTCAAGGGCAATTTCCTGATCGAGCCCAAGCCGATGGAGCCGATGAAGCACCAGTACGATTTCGACAGCGCCACGGTGGTGGGTTTCCTGCGCCAGCACGGGCTGGAGAAGGATTTCAAACTCAACATCGAGGCCAACCACGCCACGTTGTCCGGGCACAGTTTCGAGCACGATTTGCAGGT